>CALJOJ010000089.1 GCA_937981665.1 uncultured Rubritalea sp. | reverse complement strand
TTGTCTGCTCAAAAGACTCTGACTCTTCCCACTCTTCTCAGCAGCCTTCGAGATACCTCCAAGCTCATCAATAGAGCAGAGCGATAATAGCCTATCAGTTGAAACACCATTTTTCTGTAGAATCGAATCCATATTACTATTCAGTAAACTCTGTTTACCTCGAAAGATATTGCATGTGAAGCATAATCGTGAATACTTCAAAACATCTTAACCACACAAACAACCAGAGAAGCTAAGGAAGAAAAATAAAAATAAATGACTATGCAAAATTCCAAAACTTTCAGCCCATATAACTTAGTTCGTGATTTTTTAGAGAATCTACGCAAAGAATCTCATATTTTTCGTAACGAAATCGAACTTGTTTCTATTGTGGGAGTAATTGGGCTTCTGAAGGAGTCAGGAGCAAAACCTAGTTCAGATTATAGTAAACTCTTTCAGCTTATTGATACACATTTGTGTAGGGGTGAATTAGTTACTAACCCTAAATATTTTTTCAATTCAAATACAGAAGTATTGTATCCAAAGATTATAAGTATTTTAGATGACTATAACTTTTCTACCTACTATGAATTTAAAGAATTCTACAAAGAATTATATCGGCATCTAATAATGACCGGCAGATCTGGTATGGCTAGTTCCGCTATCCCATGCCCTCAGAATCTACTGCACTTAATAGACTCAATATGGAGTAATTCGAATAGTCAGGTCACAATTATCAATAGCGGTTTAATGCCTGATATCGATGATTTAAAGAGCTTTTCAACACCTGTTATTTTTCAATCAATTAATCCTCAAATAAATTTTCTTATCGAGCTGCTTTCTCTAATTTTTGACCTTAATGTCAACTTTGATAGTAAGGAACCTCAACGCGCTAAAGATCTGATTTCATTTCCTCCATTTGGGTTGAGAGTCAACGAAGATCAAACTAGATTATTCTTTGATACTATTACTCCGCGAGATGCTCTTCAGCTGGAAATGCTAGAATTTTTAGAAGACTATCAAGAAGGATCCAGGGCTGTATTTCTAGTCCCTAATGGTTTTCTAACCAGCAGCAGCAGAAGCTATAGATTAATCCGTCAGTATTTGATTAAGAATAATCTAGTTCACACTGTAATTAATTTACCCGCAGGCATCTTTAGTAATTCGGGAATAGCTACTAGCTTAGTATTTATTGAGAAAAATAATAGTAACCATGTTGCTTTTATAGATAGCCGGGACCACTACGTTAATTTATCATCTAGAAAAAAAATTATCGATTTAGATGCTATTGTTCGTGCTTTAACGGAGCTCTCTGATGGTGAATCTTCTAAAGATCACACTGCTATCAATACGCCACAGGAAGTGATTTATGAAAATGAATTCAGCTTATTTGGCGCAGAGTATAGCCTTCAATTTGATGACCCTATACCTCTTAACCATGAGTCCATTTCGCTATCTTCAATAATCCAACGTATCCGTCCTCAAATCCCCATCATGGGACAAAGCTACCTAAAAGTGTCAGCTAAAGACTTTGAAGGTGGATCAAGATTAGAACATCAGGATTTTAATCACTGTGAAAATTTTGATCCTGCATCCAATATTGACAGGCTCAGAAATTTTCAGACAGTCTGTGAGCCCTGTTTGCTGGTGTCTTCAATCCTGAACAAGGAGCTGAAGCTAGCCTATTATCACCCTACAGATAATCAGCAAATCGTCGTCACTCGTGATATTTTAATACTCAAAGTTAATACTGTGAGAGTGAAACCAGAGTATTTAATGCTGAGACTTGGAGATCAACGTATTCTAAATCAATTAGGTTCTTCAATAGTCGGAGCAGCTCTTCCTAGATTTAATCTGAGAAGTTTTTTAAGACTCCATATTACCATTCCTTCTCTTGCTGTATCACAAAGCATAATCGAAGAAATTCAGGAAAATGCAATTCGTGAGGCAAAACAGTTACGTTTTCAGTCTATTATTAGAGAACAGGGTCTTCAAGATGAAATAAAAGCTTTAAAGCAACAATTCATCAACGATACAAACTCGCAGCTTCATACATTAGGTAATTCACTTTTAAAGATGAGAAATACAGTCAAGCGATTGATAGCAGACCTCAACTCCGATGAAACATCACGCATTGAAAAAGCAAAGGAGCGCAGCCAAAAACTCTATCAATCAGTTCTCTCCAACGAAACAATGATAGAGAACCTTGGTAAACTAGTAACAGACAAAGAGCCTGTAGAGGTTATTGACATAGTCGAATTTCTAGAACATTGGGCAGCTAGGCAGGATTACTCGAATATATTTATCAATATTGATGATATCGTCTCTCGTTATCTAGCACTAGCTGATAAAGAGCAAGACTCCATGGTGAACATAGAAATATGCGTCTCAGATTTAGAACATAAGATTATAGAAAACATTTTCAGCAATGCCGTCAGACATGGATTTAAAGATGATGGAAAAAAGTATGAGTTTAGAATCACAGTAGTAAATACTGAAATTGATGGAAGAGCATATTGTCATTTAATTTTTGAAAATGACGGAGCTCCTTTACCTAAAGGTGTAGATACTGAATTCTATTGTGCTAAGTCACTTTCCGCAGGGAAAACCGCCAACACTGGCATGGGAGGTGCTGACGTTTGTTCAGCAGTTCGAGATGCAGGAGGCTTCATTAAAGTGGAAACAAATGGAACTGATCAATTTCCTTTTTCTATTGATATTTTCTTACCTTTAGCAGATTAAATTATGAATTATAAAATACTATGGCTCGAAAATGAGCCTGATGATGACCTTATAGAAGAAGCTCTGGAAACTCACCAGTGTGAGCTAGTTAATTTTGATAAAGCTTATTCTGTTCTCCGTGAACTAAACAGTGATAGGATATCAAGTTATGATGCCATTTTATTAGATGTTAGAGGTGTTATTGAATCATCTACTGAGGCTGACACTGCAGATGGATTTTATATGGTTAGAGATAGGATCATCCAACTCCATGATCTAGGTCTTCCTTGTGCTGTTTTTACAGCTATGCCGAGCATTACTTCATCAGAAGGTCTAGCTGCATTTAAACAGCCTATTCCCGGAATGGAGGTATTTAGTAAACTTAAAGCTAAACAACAAGATGAGTGTTTTGAATATCTCCTCAAAGAGATTAGCAAGCGTAAGGAAACTCAAATCAAGAAAAGATATGAACCACAGTTTTCATTTCTGAGTTCAAAAGGATTCAATAGCGATGACTCTAAGAATCTACTTAGAATTCTTAAAGAAATTGATCAAAATATTCTTGTTCAGAATGAGCCATTCTTGTCCATGAGAGTGATATTAGACGGTATTTTGGAAGAATTATTTAGGAAGAATATTTTAGATCGATCTGAACCTATAATCTACAATTCTATTAAGAAGGCTGCCATTTCACAAAATTGCCAAAGACTCATCTCTGGAGAAATCATCACTGACCGTAGTGGTCGTTCTATAAAGCTCAGGAATGGAAAGCGTATTGCTTCAACTATTTCCTACCTAATGCGCTCTATTTACGGCTTAGGATCTAATGATGGGCACAACACTGGCCTAGAGGACTGGGGCTTTTCAATTTCAGAAGCCACCAAGTATACATCACACAAAAGTCTTGTAGAATCAACAACTCAGAATCTTCTAGTTGTTCTAGAATACTTCTCTAATTGGATAAGAAACACAGATGCAGATATTGAGATTGAAGAGCTTAAAGATGATGAAAATCTCGTAATGAATGGTCTGATTGAAAACATTGATGATTATGGAAATGCTCATTTTAATCATGACCTAGTAAACGGTAAATTCCAACATGTTATAATCTATAAAGATATGGTAGAAAAATATAAAATCAGTAAGAATGATAACATTGAAACACTTACAAAACCTCACAACAAAAGAACTGATTTAACAGTCGCAATCGAGCCGATAACCAAGCTATAAACATCACACCGATGATCACAGGAGAACTTAAATCAAATATTGACCGCATCTGGGAAGCGATGTGGACGGGTGGGATTGCGAATCCGCTGACCGTTATCGAGCAGCTTACTTACCTGCTCTTCATCAAGCGGCTTGATGAGCTCCACACCCTCGCAGAGAACAAGGCCAACCGTCTTAAGAAGCCTCTAGAAAACCCTGTATTCTCTGAGAATCAGCAAGAACTCCGCTGGTCCCGCTTCCGTGACCTCGCACCTGAGCCAATGTTCGAGCTGATCCGTGATAAAGCATTCACGTTCATCAAGAACCTCGGAGCCTCAGCTGAGCCTGGGATTGAAGATTCTACCTACGCTCATCACATGAAAGACGCCATGTTCATGTTCCCTAAAGCATCATTACTTGCCAATGTAGTCGATCAGCTAGATGGCATCGACATGGCAGACCAGGACACCAAGGGTGACCTCTACGAATACATGCTCGGTAAGATCGCCTCCGCAGGCAAGAACGGGCAGTTCCGCACACCTCGCCACATCATTAAGTTAATGGTCGATATGACTGCTCCCACCCCTAAGGATGCCATCTGTGACCCAGCTTGTGGCACCTGTGGCTTCCTCGTCTCAGCAGCTGAGTATCTCCAGCAACACCACGGCACAGACATCGCAAGAGATAAGAACGCGATCAAACGCTTCTCTGAAGAAACCTTCTTTGGCTATGACTTCGATACCACCATGCTCCGTATCGGCAGCATGAACATGCTACTCCACGGGATTGAAAACCCTGACATCCGCTACAAGGACTCACTAGAAGAAGCCAATGCTGCTGACGAGGAGAAATACTCCCTCATTTTAGCGAACCCACCATTCGCAGGCAGTCTCGACTACGAGTCCACCGCCAAGGACTTGCTCAAGGTGGTCAAGACCAAGAAGACAGAACTCCTCTTCCTAGCCCTATTCCTCCGCTTGCTCAAGCCAGGTGGCAGAGCCGCAGTCATCGTCCCAGACGGGGTGCTCTTCGGCTCCTCTAAGGCTCACAAGGAACTCCGCAGAATGCTTGTCGAAGACCAGAAGCTAGATGGCATCGTCTCCATGCCGAGCGGTGTCTTCAAGCCCTACGCAGGCGTATCCACCGCCATCCTCTTCTTCACCAAGACCAATTCAGGCGGCACCGATAACGTCTGGTTCTACGACATGCAGTCAGATGGCTACAGCCTCGATGACAAACGCAACGAGCTAGAAACCAGCGATCTCCCAGACCTCCTCCAGCGCTGGAATAACCTCGATGCAGAAGCCGACCGCAAACGCACCGACCAGAGCTTCCTCGTCCCCAAGGCAGACATCGCAGCCAACGACTACGACCTCTCCATCAACCGCTACAAGGAAATCATCTATGAAGAAACAGTATATGAAGCCCCTGCTGAAATTCTAAAGAACATTGAAAATCTAGATCAGGAAATCCTACAAGGTTCACAAGAGCTTAAAAAAATGTTATCCACTCTTAAATAAAGTTTTCATATTTCCTATGTCAAATCACGAACTCAGCCTTCCAGATAACCTCTACTCAGAAATCAACACCCTGGTTTCTGATTCCAGAGCCACTATCCGCACCGCAGTCAACACCGCCATGGTGCAGACCTACTGGCAAATAGGGCGCCTCATCGTAGAAGAAGAACAGCGAGGTAAAGAAAAAGCAGATTACGGGAAAATGCTATTAGAGCAACTCGCTCAGCGTCTAACAGCTGATTTCGGCAAAGGATTTGGTGAGACCAACCTGAAGTATTTCAGACAATTCTATCAATTATTCCCAATTCTCCACGCAGTGAGTGGAGAATTCAAAAACAACACCCCAATTCGTCACCCACTGAGTGACGAATTCAAAACTCCTCAACTTCGCCCAGAGCTAAGCTGGACACACTACCGGCATCTGCTCAAGGTCAAAGACGAAAAAGCGCGGCTTTGGTACATGAATGAAGCAGCAGACGAGCACTGGTCCACCCGGGCACTGGAGAGGCAGATCAACTCCCTGCATTATGAAAGACTCCTCTCTAGTAAAAAAACTGAACCACTCATAAAAGAAGCCGCAGAACAGACAGCCCAGCTCCGCCCCCAAGACATCTTACGTGACCCCTATGTGCTAGAGTTTCTCCAGCTAGAGAGCAAAGCTAGCTACACAGAAGCAGAGCTAGAAACCTCACTCATCGATCAGCTCCAGAACTTCCTCCTAGAGCTAGACAAGGGCTTCTCCTTCGTAGCACGGCAGAAGCGCATCACGCTAGATGGAGAGCACTTCTTCATCGACCTCGTCTTCTATAACTACCTCCTCAAATGCTTTGTCATCATCGACCTCAAGCTAGGCAAACTCACCCACCAAGACGTAGGCCAGCTAGACAGCTACGTCCGCATCTACGAGGATCTCCACCGTGCCAATGATGATAATCCCACCATCGGACTCATCCTCTGCTCAGAGAAAAACGAAGCCATCGCCCGCTACTCCATCCTCCAAGACCACCAACACCTCTTCGCCTCAAAATACCAAACCATCCTCCCCACAGAACAGGAGCTGGCTGAGGAGTTAGAGAAAGAAATGAGAATATTGGGAGGTGATGCGGAATGAATTCAATAATAAATTCTGTAAATTTAGGTAGCCTAACTAATATTCGTACGGGGAAGCTTGACGCTAATGCTAGCTCAGCTGATGGGAGATATCCTTTTTTTACATGTGCTAGAAAGCCTTTGCAAATAGATAACTACAGCTTTGATTGTGAATGTGTTCTCATTGCAGGCAATGGAGATCTAAATGTTAAATATTACACTGGAAAATTTGATGCTTACCAACGAACCTACATTATTGAAACTAAACCAGAAAAATCTGAGCATCTAGATTTACGTTATGTTTATCATTTTATGGAGACTTATGTAGGCAAATTACGAGAGCAAAGTATTGGAGGAATAATCAAATATATTAAACTAGGGAATCTTACTGATGCTGAAATTCCCCTCCCACCCCTCGCAGAGCAGAAGCGGATTGCGGCGATCTTGGATGCAGCGGAAGCGCTCCGGGCGAAGCGTCGCCAATCCCTCATCGCACTCGACTCCCTCATCCAATCCACCTTCCTAGACATCTTCGGCGACCCTGTCACCAACCCAAAGGGCTGGGAGGAGACTAGAATGTCTTCTATAGCCAACATATTAACAGGTTTTGCATTTAAGAGTGCACAATATTTACCTAATGGTGAGGGCATTCCACTACTTCGCGGTATAAATGTAGGTTTGGGCAGAATCAATTGGAAAGAGCAAGCTGATTGGCTAGATGAAAGCAACCCAAAGCTTCAACGTTATCGTCTACAAAAAGGTGATATCGCTTTAGCAATGGATCGTCCATGGATTAACGGTGGTCTCAAAGTAGCACGTGTCCCTGAGTTAAGAAAACAACCTCTTCTTGTTCAGCGTGTAGCTCGTATACGCTCTAATTCTAATTATAATCAAGAACTCTTATATTCACTGATACAACACCCTGCTTTTGTTAGGCATTGTGCTCCTACAGAGACTACTATACCTCACATTTCACCTAAAGATTTAAACAGTTTCCTGGTCATCGTCCCCCCTCTCGAACTCCAACAACAATTCGCCAAAATCGTCGAAAAAATCGAAGTCCAGAAAGCCCGCTGCCAAGCCCAGCTCGATGAGCTAGACAACCTCTTCGCCTCCCTACAATCCAGAGCCTTTAAAGGAGAACTATAAGTCATTCAACCAACTACTCTAAAAAAACTGAATGAAGCTGGAGACAATAACTATTCCTCAACACGTGAATGCCAATGGACTAATGGATCTCATTCCGCTGCTTGCTTCAGTAAGTGACTCCGAGAATGTAAATGTAGATTTCAGTCTATTACGTAGAATCACACCAGCAGGATTAGTAGCTATCACAGCTTGGATCAACTATCGTAAATCAAAAAACTACTTCACTGATGTTTCTAGCATCAGTGATTGCCCGATAATCACCTATCTCCAACGTATGGATCTGCTGACATGTTGTGGTATAGAGACTGATGATGAAGGCTTCACTCGGCGCTCGGAAAAAGGTCGCTTCATCCCTCTCTGCCCGATCCCTGTTGATACAGAATCTTTAGGAGTAAAAATAGCGGACATCATAGCTCCTGGTGGTGATGAATATGGTCACCCTAATGCGGGGCTTTGGGATGCAGCATGGTATCTTATTACAGAACTAGCCAATAATGTTCGACAGCATAGCCAACGAGGAGGATATATCTCGGCTCAGTCTACGATTAAAGACGGCTTAGTAAGAATAGCTCTAGCAGATAGTGGAATAGGAATTAAACAAAGTCTCGCTGACGGAGGACACCGATGGGCTAATACTGGTACAGATTCTCAATGTATCATCAAAGCATTAGGTGCTAAAATATCCTCCAAAGGTCAACCCGCTAACGAAGGCGTAGGCCTCACATTAAGCTCACGCATTACCTCTCTAATGGGAGGTCGTATTCTTATAGCAAGTGGAGGCGGAATAGTAACTACTAATAGTAATGGAGAACCTAGCGTTGTGCATTGCTCTACAGAGGAAAGATTACCAGGAACTCTCGTAACCCTAGTGTTCAAGAAGTCCAGCGCCCAGAATTTCGACCACTACTTGATGAAAGCCAAGGAATTAGAACTACTCTTGCATAATTCACCTAACTCTGCTAATTTTACACCATGAAACACGAAATCGATATTTTTGAAGAATTTGGCTCTCGCTTAGCGGATGGATCAGAGGCTTATCAATTTCGTGTTCAAACACTAGAAGGCTATTTTAATATGTGTGATCTGCTCGTGCTAGATTTCTCTAGAGTGCGTATCTCTAACAGCTCATTCATGAATGCATTACTAGCATTTTTCTTTGAGCATGATACCCCACTAGCACTTAAAAAGCTACAGTTCAAAGGCTGCCGAGGCATCGTGAAGATCATGGTAGAAGCTGCTATTGACCTAGGTGTTTCTAAATACGAAGCCAATAGACAACCTTCATAGTCCATTCATTCGTGCCTACTCCAAGCAAGGCTATATCTCTAAATTCAAATCGCTTTGATGCTATAGCCGCTCTTGTAGAATTGTATAAAGAAGTATCTCAAGATGCCTGGGACGGAGATTCTGCTCCTGCCATATCGGAGCAAACTATCGCTACTGTGAAAGCGTTTTTATCGGCTCTACCTAGTGACATTTCAGATCCTGAGTTCGCTCCGGAGCCTAAAGACGGAGCTATTTCACTAGAATGGTATGGTGGTTACCGTAAAATAGCTTCAGTAAGTATCCATGACTCGCAGAGAGTCGCATTCTCCGCTCTTCAAGGAACGGACATTACTAATGGAGCCTACCGCTTTAGTGAAGACCATATTCCAGCACCATTATTATTAACGATTCGCGAGATTCTGGCCTAAAGGTCTCATTCTTTTCTCGCCAAGCCCCTCTGGCTTTCGTTAATCTCTGTTAGATAAATATACTTCTCTATGGCTACTCCTTCCAACTTCGACTTTCTTAATTCTGAATTCCCTGATTTTGGTAACGCAGCCAAGCTGGCAGAACGTGCCGTTTACGCAGACCCTCATGCAGCCTGCTTTCATTGCAGGCGAACATTAGAGCTAATTGTCCGCTAGCTCTACCGAGTCGAACGAACACTGAATGAACCCTACGAGCACACACTAGGTGCACTACTTCACGAGCCAACATTTCAGAATCATCTCCCAGAAAATATTTTTCAAAAAGCCAAACTGATCCAACGTAATGGTAATGAAGCCGTTCACGGTAACCGCCCTGTCTATCAAATCACAGCCTTGCAAATGGTGGAAGAGCTACACCACCTTCTCTACTGGACAGCACGCACCTATACCCAGGAAGGCGCATCCTCTCTAAACGGCATCAGCTTTGACCCTAAAGTAGTCCCCTTTCTACAGTCAAAAGCGAGTCCTGCAGATAAAGCGAAGCTCAAGGAACAAGAGTCTGAACTGGATAAGTCTGCCAAAGAGCTAAGTAAACGAGATAAAGACATCGAGGAGCTCGATAAAGAACTACTTCAACTACGTGAACAGCTTACCGCAGCCAAGGCAGCTAACGAGCAGATACCAGACACACACGAATACTCAGAGGATGACACGCGTAAATACATCATCGATCTGGAACTAAGACGAGCGGGATGGGACCCAGAGGGTGAAAACGTAGCCGAATATGAAGTGCAGGGCATGCCTAACAAAACAGGTCGAGGCGATGTGGACTATGTGTTATGGGGACAAGATGGCAAGCCACTCGCTGTCGTAGAAGCCAAACCCACAACCGTTGACGCCAAGGTAGGTCAACAGCAAGCCAAACTCTACGCAGACTGCCTAGAGAACATGACTGGCCAGCGCCCTATCATTTTCTATAGTAATGGCTACACTACCTGGCTATGGGATGATCTATCCTATCCAGCACGAAAGGTCTCTGGCTTCTACAAGCAACATGAATTAGAACGCATCATCAACCGTAGGTCTTCTCATCAAGAACTCACTACTAAGCAGCTCAACCAAGATATTGCTGGGCGTTACTACCAGATACGGGTGATTTCAAGTATCTGTGAGGTCTTCAAATCCAAACGCCGTAAATCTCTCCTCGTGATGGCCACTGGCACAGGCAAAACCAGAACCTCTATCGCATTAGTAGATCTGCTACAAAAATGTAACTGGGCAAAGAATGTGCTATTTCTCGCTGACCGTGTCTCTCTCGTTAACCAAGCCACAGGAGCCTTCAAAGCACACCTCCCAGAATGCAGCCCAGTCAACCTCGTGACTGAGAAAGATAAGGAAGGGAGAGTCTACACCTCCACCTACCCCACCATGATGGGGCTTATCGATTCTGTGAAAAATGGAGAAGCACGCTTCTCAGCTGGTCACTTTGACCTCATCATCATCGATGAAGCGCACCGTTCCGTTTACCAAAAGTATGGAGCTATTTTCGAATACTTCGATTCCCTGCTAGTCGGCCTCACCGCGACTCCAAGTGAAGAAGTAGATAAGAACACGTACGAACTCTTCGACTTAGAACCTGGGGTACCGACTGATGCTTACGAGCTTGAGCTCGCTGTTTCTGATGGCTTCATCGTTCCTCCTACAGGGAAAATTACCGACATGAAATTCCCTCGTAATGGGATCACCTATGACGAGCTTTCTGATGACGAAAAAGAAGAGTGGGAATCGCTCGACTGGGGGGACAAGGCTAGAGAAGAAGGCTTGCCCCGCAAGGTAAATGCAGTAGCTGTCAATAAGTGGCTTTTCAACAAAGACACAGCGGACACCGTGCTACAAACTCTGATGACCGATGGACATAAGGTCGACGGTGGAGACCGCCTAGCAAAGACCATCATCTTCGCCCGTAATCACGCTCATGCGGAATTTATCGAAGAACGCTTCAACCATCACTTCCCTGAGAAAAAGGGAACGTTCGCTCGTATCATTGACAACTACCAAAAATACCCACAATCGTTGATCGATGATTTCTCCGACGCTAACAAAGAGCCACATATTGCGATCTCCGTTGATATGCTCGATACAGGCATCGATATTCCTGAGGTCTGTAATTTAGTCTTCTTCAAACCGATCTATTCCAAGATTAAATTCTGGCAGATGATCGGACGAGGAACTCGTCTCTGCCCTAACCTCTTTGCTCCCGGTCAACACAAGGAGGACTTCAGAGTATTCGACTTCTGTGGAAACTTCGATTTCTTTGAAGAAAAACCAGATGGCATTTCTGGAAGTGGTGGCATCTCTCTAAGCACTCGTATTTTCCGCAACCGAGTTGCTATAATGTCAGCACTGCAAGGAAAAACCAAGGATGGTGATGCCAGAACCTTCGCTGGCATTAAACAATGTCTGCAAGACGAAGTGCAATCCATGAACATGGACAATTTCCAAGTACGCATGAAGCGCGAGCAACTGGAACCCATGCAGGCAAGCTCTTTCTGGGAGAACCAAACTCTATCAGACAGAGATATTTCCACACTCACAGAACAAATCGCCCTCCTCCCTAATACGCTTCCACCAGATGAGATAGAAGCGCGGCAGTTCGACGCCACTCTTTTAACGCTTCAGCTAGCTCTTGTCACCGGAGACAATGGACGCTTTAGCACCTTCCGCAATAGTATTCTAGAAGTAGCTAGCAAGCTAGAAGAACGCTCTAATATCCCTGCGGTAAAGATCGAGCTCGTGCTCATTCAGGCTATCCAACAACCTGAATTCTGGGAAGACATCACACTCGATTCACTAGAGGATATCCGCTTAAAGTTACGTAGCCTCGTCCACCTCATCGAAAAAGGCTACCAGCCACCAGTCTATACGAACTTCAAAGATGAAGTGATGTCTGTGCGAGAAGTTTCCGTAATCAAAACTCCAGTGATGACCGGGCAACAGTATGAGATAAAAGTCCAGGCAGCTCTGGCTCAGAACCTCGGTCGTCTAGAAATCAAAAAACTACGTGAAGGCAAAGCCCTAACACAGCAAGACCTCAAGGAGCTTGAGTTTATGCTTATCGCCATAGCAGACAACCAGGGCAAAAAACTCCTGGAAAACCTTCTAGAGCGAAATCAATCGCCAAACCTAGCTCTATTCATCCGTAGCTGTGTTGGCATGGACCGAAAAAGCACCCAAGCCTGCTTCGCTGAGTTTCTCAACAATAAGGAGATGTCATCCGCACAGATTCGTTTTATCGAGCTCATCATCTCTCATCTCACTGCGAATGGAATAATTACCACAGAAGCTCTCTACAACGCTCCATTCACTAACATCAATGCCGGAGGACCAGAAGCCCTCTTCCCCAACGAGCTCATCCTTGATGGTATATTTGCTAAAATAGGTGAACTTAATCAAGTGGCAGGATAGATATATTTTCTGTCTATCACAGCCTTAACCCCAGAAGTGCTGATGAGTACCTCAAACCTCATGATGAAGGTGGTAAAAGCTGGAAAATACATCTAGGATCTCATGTGACTTTAGATGAGCAAGATTTTCAAGATTCATAAAAGCTGTGTACCCCTTTAAAACAAAGAGACCCAGCTAAATGCTGGGCCTAATTATAATGGTGCTCGAGGGGGGAGTCGAACCCCCACGTCCTTAACGGACACCAGATCCTTAGTCTGGCGCGTCTACCAATTCCGCCACCCGAGCTTAGTGGTGAGTCGTGATTGACTGCGTCGCAACACTAGTAATTTTCTGGCTAATGGCAAGACAATCTTTGTTTAAATTGAATAGTTTTTTCAGCTTGGATTAATGACTCTCTATTACCTGTTATGAATCAATTAAAAACAAAGGGATACCGTGCTTTATAAATCGTATTATTTCCTAAGTAATGTCTGATTATCGACATCCTTCATGTGTTCATCATAGATTCTCACTTCCTCTTTCACCTTAGGAAGAAGAAAATAGAGACCGATGAAGTTAGGGAAACACATCGCGAACACCATGGCGTCTGAGAATAACACTACACTGCCAAGGTTTACTGAAGCTCCAATAACAATAACTCCACAGAAGATAGCCTTATATAGTAACTCTACCATTTTGCTTCTTCCAAAAAGATATGCCCAAGCCGTCTGTCCGTAGTAGGACCAAGAAATCATGGTTGAGAATGCGAAGAGTACGACCGCAGCAAAGAGTACATATGGGAACCAACTCAAAACACTACCAAAAGCTCCAGAGGTAACTGTTATAGCTTGTGCTGTTCCTGAACCAACTGTCTGCGCACCTGTAATGATGATGACTAACGCTGTCATAGTACAAACAACCACTGTATCGATAAACGGCTCTAATAAAGCAACGTAACCTTCACTAGCTGGATTACGTGTTTTCACTGCCGCGTGGGCAATAGGAGCTGAACCAAATCCTGCTTCATTAGAGAATGCCGCACGCTTCATCCCTTGAATCATAACACCTATAATTCCACCTAATGCCGCATCAGAAGTAAACGCACCGTTCAAGATAGAGCTGAAGGCCCCTGGTATATCACCAACGTGTGAAAGTATAATATAAAGAGCACAAAGCACGTAAGTACCACACATAAAGGGAACCAATATTGCAGTAACTTTACCGATACTCTTAATACCTCCAATGATGACGAGACCAACGAGTACAGCAAGACCAAGACCGAACAACCAACCCTTACCCACAAACCAGCTGTCTTCCCCACCTGAGATATACAGCATCTGTTCAAAAGCTTGATTACCCTGGAACATATTCCCTGCTCCGAATGAACCAAATACACAGAAGACAGCAAAAATCACTGCTATAACCTTACCAAATCCAGCTGCTCCCAGCTCAGCAAAACCTTTACTTAAATAGTACATTCCGCCTCCATAAACCTTGCCATTTTCATCAATTTCACGATATTTCACACCTAACGTGCACTCACAAAATTTCGTAGTCATTCCGAGTAAACCACAAACGATCATCCAAAAAGTAGCTCCTGGTCCGCCGATTGTTATAGCTATAGCAACACCCGCAATATTGCCCAGTCCAACTGTAGCGGATAGAGCCGCTGAAAGCGCCTGAAAATGGGTAATCTCACCTGGGTCATCTGATTTACTATACCTACCTTTAATGGTTCGTATCGACGTACCTATTCCGCGAATATTTACAAATTTAAAAACAATAGTAAGAAAGAGAGCACTGAAAGCTAGCAGGATAAGAACAATTGGAATTTTCACAGTCTCGCCTTTATCGTTCACAGCTCCAGGTACAGGCACTGAATAAAATACTATTTTATCAGCCCACTCCCCCACAGGCAAAAACACCTCATTCACCGTCTCATCGAAGCTTTTCTCCACTTTCGGCGCTTCTGGAGCTGATTCCTGTGCATGTAGTTGACCGCTAAAGAGGGTAATACTCAGAAGGCTGAGTAGGATATATTTCAGCTTTGTACAGCTGGTTAAGTAGATATTAGTCATAGATGTGGTATGTTTGATATTAAGAGACTGACAGCACTACAGTCCTCATCTCAAGCAAAAAGCTAATATTTTATCTCTGTATTTAGATAAACACCCTTCTATTCATCGCTTAATTGTTGGCGGAGCAAAAATTTAATGGTTTTATTTCATTGTGAAAGTAATATATTACCAGCCACATAAAACAAGTTTCATGCTAAAGTAGCACTGCCAAAAAGTTGCTCATCATATTTCCATTATTTACCTGCTCAGCGAATCAATATGTCAAAACTTCCAGATCAAACAAAACTAGCACCACTTCCCGAGTCACTAAGGAAGCAGTTAGAAGAATTTAAGAAACATCTCTGGCGCATCAAGATCACGGAAGCCGTTCTTGCTGGACTACTTGGCCTCATTATCTCTTTCTCGCTAGTATTTGCTCTAGACCGTGTATGGGAAATTCCACCACTCGTGCGTCTGATCATCCTTATTGCGGGCATTTCGCTCTTTGCTATATTTGCCCCCTTCTGGATCAACCGCTGGGTCTTTAAACACCGTAAGGAAAACCAGCTAGCTCGCCTCATCTCTACTCATTATCCCCATCTCGGTGACCGCCTACTCGGTGTGGTAGAACTACAGGATCAAGATGAAAGCCAAACTGCCCTCTCACCAGAACTCCGTGAAGCCGCCATGATAGCAGTGGCGCATGATGCTGAAAAACGAGACCTCGATAAAGCTCTCTCCACTAGCTGGACTCGTAAGCTCACATTAGGGCTTGGTGGGATCGCGCTTCTTGCTGTCGGAGCATTCGCCCTCTTCCCAGATGCTGGTAAAAATGCTCTTACTCGCTGGCTCATGCCGTTGTCAGATACAGAGCGTTACACATTCACTAAAGCTGACCTCTCTCAGATCCCCCAGCCTCTCTATATTCCTATTGGCGAGAAATTCGACATTGCGCTTCCGCTCAGTAATGACTCAGCTGATCAGCCGGCTTTTACCACTGCAAGGTATGGTAACTCACAGTGGAAACAATTCAGCTACGATGAGAATAAGTATGTACTAAAATTTCCAGGTAAGCGTAAGAATGGTGAAGTCGACATCAAAGTAGGTGACGCGAATCATCAGCTCGATGTCAGACCTATCCACCGTCCAAAGGTCAGCTCATTCCAGCTAGAAACAATCTTCCCTGATTACCTCCAGCGTCAACCGCACAAGCGTGAACTCGGCTCTACCCAAGCTGAAGCTCTTGAAGGCAGTCAGATCATTCTTATCACAAGGACTGATCGTGATCTAAAGTCAGCAAACATGAGCACTACATCATTCCTTCCTCAAATGGAAGAACTTGATCGCGAACAAGCTGAGATAAAAGGTATTGATATCGATCAAAAACCTGAGTCTACATTACTCAACATCAAGCACACCGTCACTAGTAATAAAATCATCACTGAGCCTATTGAAATCAACAAAGGAACCATCACTTTCCCCATCACTTGGATAGATAAGCACGGCATCGCAGGCATCGCTCCTGCTGAAGTTAACATCACATCTCAAGCAGATACTACGCCATCCGTTTACAATGAAGGCGTTGAGAAACAGCGCATCATGCTCTATAATCAGATTCTAGAGTTTGAAATGTCAGCAGAAGACAACTTCGGCATACAGTCTGCAGGAGTCGAGTGGCAAGGTGAGTTCAGTACTCCCTCTCCAGAGACTCCAGCTTATGGTGAGACCATTCTAATCCAAGGTGCCCCCTATAAGACTTCTGACAGATCCTCAGTTATCATCGACTTTGAGAAGCTGGGTATCAAACCACAAAAACTTACCATCACTACATGGGCTGAAGACTATAATCCTAAAACAGGCCGAGTCCACTCTGAGCCAATCGAAGTCTTCGTCCTCAGTGAAGATGAACATGCAAACTACATCAAAGAAAGCATCAATGACACCCTCTCAAAGCTAGAAGATGTTATACGTGCCGAGCAGGATAACCTCGACGAAAACAAGCGTCTTCAAGAAATGTTAAAAGATCCAAGTGCTGCGGCTGAAGCAAAAGAAAAAATAGCTGAACAACAGAACAAGGAACTCGACAATACCGAGGAAACCAAAAAGCTAGCTGACGAACTCAAAGAAACATTCAAAGAAGCTGCTAAGAATAAGTCTATCGACAGCAAGACACTCAAGGAAATGGCAGACACCACTGCCGATATGCAGGAAATGGCTAAGAAAGATATGCCTGAGATCGCTGATAAACTCAATGAAGCTCAAGAAAAAAAGAATTCAGAAGAGAAAACAAAACAAGACCTAGCCAAGGCTATCGAAAAGCAAGAAAAGCTCATCAAAAAAATGCAAGAGACTGCTGATAAAGGTGAAAAAGCCAAAGAGAAACTAGAGTCTAGCACCTTTGTGAATAGACTCAAACAAGCGGCATCTGAAGAAGATAACATTGCGCAAAGCTTCATAAGCAACATCAACAATCTAGCTGGCCTTCACTACAATGAACTGGATCCAAGTTTAAAGAGACTTGTCCAGTCTCTCTACCTCCAGCAAGGACAGGCAACATCCGATGTGCGATGGATACAAGAAGACCTCACATTCTTTCACGCTCGTACTCAGAAGCCTGAGCATGAAAACATCCTCGACAAGATGCAGCAAGCTAACATCAGTGAGACTCTCAGCGGTATCGAAAAGGACATCGAAAACCAACAATCATACGCCGCCTTACGCCTCACTAAAGAAAGTGCTACGCTCCTCCGTGACTGGGCTAAGGAGCTAGAAGGAGCTCAAGATCAAGCCGGTGGTGGTGGCGGTGGTGGTGGCGGAGCCAATCAAGAAGACGAAGACTTTGAATTCATGCTTAAGGTCATGAAAATGATCCAAGAAGAACAGCGTATCAGAGCTAAAACACGTTCTCTAGAGCAGACTAAGCGTGATATCAAGTTACCTAGTTCCAAAGCCGCCCCAGATACTCAAGCTAATCCTAAAGCAGCGAAGGAACCAGCTAAGAAAATCACACCCATTGTAAATCCGTAATCTCTCTATTTCTGACTATCTAGTATCATGAAAAATTTATCCATCATCAGCGTAATCAGCGCAATATCGCTCTCGCCACTATTAGCGAGCACAGCGTTCAAAGATGACCTCAAGAAAAACAACCTAGCCGAGGAAGTAAAACCTAAGCTCAAGCCTGAAGAAGCTTTGAAAATACACGCTAAGTCTAGTGGGAACACAGCAGCTGGACAGGACGAGTTATCAGCCGATGTACAGGACCTCATTCAAGAACAGACAAACCAAAAAGTAGTCGAACTTCTAGATGATGCTGAATCACTCATGGGTGAAGCCACCAAACTACTCGAAGAGAAAAACACAGGTCCGACCACTATCGCTATCCAAACAGAGATCATTGAGAAAATTTACGAAGCGGCAAAGCAAAAACAAGGTGGCAAAGGTAAAGGAAGCCCGATGATGGATATGATGGATGGCATGATGGATCAGCAGGCAGAAGGGAAAGATAAAAAGGAAGGCGAAGGTAAAGATAAAGGAGAAGGTTCCAAAGGAGGCGAAGGAAATGAAGGCTCATCAGATACAGCAAGCAAGTCAACATCTGGCATAGCCAACAATACTAAGGAAGAGCGACGTGTACCTAAAAATACATCCACTCCCAGCATAAGCCTACCTCTTGAAGAGCAGCGCGCGCTTGATGCTTATAATAAATAACTTAACCATATGATCTCATCCATTACATCCGCTGTTAAAGTAACTATTCTCAGAACCCTCAATATAAGGCTAAGCCTAGTGCTGCCGATCGTACTTTTACTAACCCATACTGATATATCCAACGCTCAGGCTCCAGGTCGCAGAAAAGTAGACATCGTCCCAGCTGACGTTGAGATAGCCTACACAAAAGGACTCAAGTTTCTCGCAGCACAACAAGCTGCAAACGGTTCATTTAGTAAAGACGGAAATGGCTACAGCACCCAGCCGGGAATCACTGGCATCTGTGTGCTAGCTTTTCTTGCTCACGGAGAAGATGCTGAGTACGGTCCATACGCGGATAATATCAAAAAGGGTATTAATTTCATCCTTATGCAACAAGCCGACAATGGCTACATCGGCAGCAGCATGTATAATCATGGCTTCGCTACTCTCGCCCTCGCTGAAGCCTATGGCATGGTCAACGATGATAACGGCAAACTAGCGGGATCACTCAAAAAATCAGTAGCTCTACTCACCTCCTCACAGGATAAGAACCCTAAAGGAGCATGGCGTTATAATCCAGATGACGTAAGAGCAGATACCACGGTAGCGGGCTGTCAGATTGTCGCTCTCCTGGCAGCTAGAAATGCAGGCATCCCAGTTCCCGATAAGAACATTGATAAAGCACTCGAGTACATGGCAAGCTGCCGAGCAACAAGAGGAGGTTACGGATACACCACTAAAACTGGAACTAAAAGTACCCTTACCGCGATCGGTTCACTATGCTTGTCACTCGCTAAAAATAAAGATGATCCATCTTTTGATACTATAACGAACTACCTTATCACCACTCCTGCTGGCAGCAGCCACCACTACATATACTACCATGAGTACTACATGGCTCAGGCTCTATTTCATGCTGATGAAGAAGAGTGGAAAAAATGGAATGAAAAGAATACCAAAGTCATGACTGCATCCCAACTCGGTGATGGTGGATGGAGTGACAATCGACTCGGTAGATCAGGAGCAACTGGCTTTGCCCTGCTCTCCATGGCTCTTAACTACCGTTTCTTACCAATTTACGAAAAATAATGATACCCTCACTAACTAAACCGCTAACTGCTCTCGTTTGTGCATCTCTAGTTACTTTCCCAGTAGTAGCTCAAGAAGTAGCTGATAAAAAAGGGGTGGACCTCATTAATTTCAAAAACGATGACTTACTCCACGGTAAATTCCAAGGATTCACCACTTCTGGGAAAATCATCTGGAACCACCTCTCAGCAGAAGGCAACATCGCATTCTCTAGAGCTGAAGTACGTAAAATAGTTGCGAACAAAGGTAAACTCACTAAACCCTTTAGCCACACCAGCTTTGTTAAGCTAAAAACAACCGATGTAATCCCAGGTAAAATCACCTCTATGTCAGATGAGAATCTTACCATAGAAACGGATTATTCTGATACATTTACTATCCCCAAGAACCTCGTTTCTAATATAGAATTTAACCCAATCGGTAGCCATATCATTTACCGTGGCCCATTCTCTGAAGAAGATGGCTGGAAGATCTCCTATCCAGAGAGATACAAACCTAAAAAAGATGTCGCTGATAAAGATAAAAAACCAGCTTCATGGACTCTAAAAAACTTCAGCCTCCAGCACCAAGGAAACCCAAGCTCCTTCGTTAAGGAACACAATCTTCCAGACAAGTTCCGTATCACTTACAATAGCTACTTCAATAGATCATCCCCTTCTATTATACTCTTAGCGGATCTTAGCGTGCCTGAGATTGATGAAGAGAATAGTACAGTCACACGTAACAGAACCCGCTATAACTCCACAGTAGCTGGCCAGCTCGGCACATGCCTCTTACTGAGACCATCCTCATCTGGGCAGCTTTCTCATTTCAGCTTCTCAGATGATGGCTCGATCAATCAAAATATAATCAGTAACACGCTAAAAACATCATCTAAAAGCTTCATCAATAACAAGACATTTTACGATATCAGAGTGGATACGACAACTGGTCTCATCATGCTCTATCAGGATAAAAAGCACATTGGCCAGTGGAGAATTGACAAGTTCAAAGACAAATTTAAAGGCCAACATATTGGTTTTAACATGAACCCTTACTCCAACCCGACAGAAAACAAAACAACTCTCAGCGATATCGTCATCAGTAAATGGAATGGCGTGCAAGACTCTGCTATCTCACTAGAAAATAATGAGCGAGACATCGTCATGCTAGATAATGGTACAGACAGGTACTCAGGTAAAGTCACCTCTATCACCCAAGATTCAGTTCAACTTAAGAGCAACTATGCCGAGCTGTCCATACCGCATGATCAAGTCAGCTCAGTTACTTTTGCTTCAGATAAAGTAACCGCTCCGCCAGCACGTCAAAAAGACGATGTTACCATTAAATTCTACGGCACCGGTAAGCTTACAGGAAAGGTCTCTAAGGCAGATAAAGGATATATCAAGATCGACTCTAAAACACTTGGTTCTATCAAAGTAGCCAAAGAGTTCATCTCATCCTATGAATTTATTAACATGGATGACGCATACGAGCCCCATAACTAGCCAGCTCATACTTACTAAACTTCTAATAAGCTCCATACTTCATTCTAACTCTTCATTCATTATGCTCAAGTGCCTACTCAAATCCATCATCCCTACCACCTCACTTACTGCGATTAGCTCCATCGCACTAGCTGGTGAAGTAGTCCAACTAAGGAATGGTAATACCCTCTCTGGTAATATTTTAGCTAGTGATACCAAGTCTGTAGTTCATCTCAATCAGCCATTCACTAAATCCCCTATCAAGATAAAAGAAGAAGCTATCAGGAATATCTTCTTTGAAAACTCGAATACGACATCTGAACATAAGGAACAGATACACCTCATCAATGGTGACCACTTTCCATGTGATATCACCAGTATTACGGATAATAATGTCTCATTTAAGTCCAACGTGACTGGCGCACTCGTTGTTGACCGTGACATGGTCTCCAGGATCAACTTTAACACAGAAGTAAGTAAACCTATTTATATTGGTCCTGGCGATGACCTCAGCGCATGGAGCACTACATCAGAAGACTGGGATTTAAAAGACGGTGTGCTCAGTGTATCAAAACGCTCAGAAGCTAGTCAGACAATTAAAGACCTACCTGAAAACTTCATCTTGAAATTTTCAACAAGAAAAAATCAGCTCGCACCTCATTTTAGCTTATGCTTCGGATGTAGTAATCCTAAAGCAGACCGTAAAAGCGATCACTACTACATTGATTTTAATTCTCACGGCGTCGCCCTCTATCGAAGTAAAAATGCCAAGACTAATTCACTAGCAAACATCCTCTCCAACGACCAACTCTTCAATGCCCCGCAGATAAATGTCACGGTGCATGTAGACAGAAAGCACCAAAAGCTAGCATTCTTCATTAACAACAAGCTGATCAAAACAATATCTGAAGCGATACCAGCTCCTAAGGGAAATATCCTCGTCATCAAAAACCTTCAACGTGAAGGCACATCAACGACTATTAGCGACATCAACATTCATAGCTGGAATGGTAAAGTAAATGAGCTATCAGAAGAAGCTCATAAATCACTCTCGAAGCACGACCTCATCACTGACAGCTCAGGAAATATCATTACTGCCAACATCATCAATTTCGCTGATAAAAAAAACTCTGCTCTAATTTTTAAAGCTCCATTTACTAAGGAAAACTCAGATATCCCTATAGCATCACTCCAAACACTAGAGTTCAAGCATTCCGCTAAAGTCCATGACCTAGAGATGTCAAATTTCTCAATCAAACTCACGAATGGAGCTACAATCAGCTACTCGATTTCACAATTCCTTGATTCAAAAATGCAACTCGACCACCCTATACTGGGATCAATTTCCATTCCAAAGTTCAGTCTCTCATCAATCATCGCAACTCCTAAAAAAGCTCCTGTAGATAAGGTAAAAGAAGCACAGTAGAAACCTTAACTCATCTAACAATAATCAAATGACTTCATTTAAAACACCCCTCACTCTGCTAACCATCGGCTTACTAAGTAGCTTCGTAAAAGTAAATGCGCAGAGGGAAGATAAGGCACTAGCTGATCAAGAGCAGCCTGCACCGAAGCCTGACCAAGATGAAAAGCCTGCTCAGCTAACTGTGAAGCATAATAACCCACAGACTGAGGCGATGTCAGCTACCATATACTTTCTAAATGGAGATTCTATTAGTGGTCAGATCTCAGACTGGAGTCTTGAGTCTATGACTCTGACTAGCCCAGACATGCTTGAGCCAATCATCTTCTCCAACGAGCATGTTCTCAACATTCAACTCGATGAGAAGAATCTCACTCAGCAATCAGAGGAGTTTACGGATCTAACCACACTCAACATTCAACACCGCAACAAGCAAAAAGGACTCCATGGAGTAATCAAAGGCGGATTTAGTAACATCGATAACACCCATATCACATTAAATACCAACTACGCGGGTAAGGTTAAAGTCCTTAAAAAGTTCATCACTAAAATGGAAATAGACTCCAAAACAAGCTATCTCTATATGGGACCTAAGGGCTCAGATAAATGGGAACATAACAACATCGTCCCATCATGGCAATACCTGAACCAATCACTTATCAGTAAAAGCACCGCTGGAAACATAGCAAAGGACATTAAAATACCCGAAACTGCTGTGATAAGCTTTGATCTCTCTTGGAAAAAAGATGAGCGTCTCAGTCTCTACTTCTATTCATCTGACCCATCTCAGGCTAAACCAGATGACTACTACAAGCTCAATCTAGAGGGCAACAAACGAGTTTCTTTTCACAAGTACCTCGCTGGAATTAAGCGTAGCGACATGATGACCAAAATGCCAATAAATAGAAATCTGTGGCGAATTAGGAATAAAGACCTGAAGAGACCCAATACTATATTTAATGCGCACTATGACATCTACATGAATAAAGCCAAGGGTGAATTTCACATTTTCAGAAATGGTGAAAAACTAGACTATTTCGCAGATTCGAAACCTAAGCCAGAAAGCTTTGGCTCAGCAATCCACCTGATCAGCTCTAACAATACAGAGATTAGGGTTAAAAAGCTGACACTCGCTAAATGGAGCGGCCATCTACCCAGTGAAATTGACGAAAAAACCTTTGCGGACCTCAAAGGTGACGGTGAACGTATCCTCCTCAAAAATGGTGACATCCTTCTCGGCAAAATGGGCAACATGAAAGACGGAATAATGGAGATAGAAACTCTCTATACGCCAATCAAAATACCGATCATCCGAATGCGATCTATCGACCTCACCTCTGAGAAAGAAAAAGAACAACCTCTCATGTACGCTGCTGACATCAAATGCTGGTTCAAAGATGAGGGATGGATCATCCTCAAGCCTATCTCGTATAATGGCAACAAGCTCACAGCCTTCCATCAAGCGATTGGAGAAAATGAATTTGACCTCAATGCCTTTAAAAGAATTGACCTAAACATCTACGAAATAGATGTTGAATCACCGAATAGTCCAGACAACTGGTAAGTGTTTTAGGGCATAATTTACCTGTAAAATTCACTTCACATTTGCACCTTACCATTGCACCTTACAGGTATGCAGGATGAGAATAAGCCAATCAAAGTAAGTAAGCCAAAAAAATGGGCAGCAGGTAGACCTGCCGTGGTTTCCTCACTCAAGCAAGTCCTAAGCACCGCAGGGCCAATCCGTGGCACCAAGGCACTTCTAGAGCTGAACCAAACTGATGGCTTTGATTGCCCTAGCTGTGCTTGGCCAGACCCTGACGATCACCGTGCTGCATCAGAATTTTGTGAAAATGGAGCGAAAGCAGTAGCCTCAGAAGCTACCTCTAAGATAGTCGATGAGCGCTTTTTTAGAACCCACTCTATCGAGCAGTTAAGTCAAGAAAGCGACTACTGGCATGACCAGCAAGGTAGACTCACTAGCCCGATGATCCTCCGTGCCGCAGATGGAGCCACACACTATGAACCTATCTCATGGAAAGGTGCATTCGAGCTCGTAGCAGAAGAGCTCAACAGCCTCGACAGCCCAGATCAAGCGGCTTTCTACACCTCAGGAAGAGCCTCGAATGAAGCGGCTTTCCTCTATCAGCTCTTCGTTCGCCAATATGGTACTAATAATCTTCCTGACTGCTCTAACATGTGCCACGAGTCCAGTGGCTCTGGACTAGAGCCTTCTATTGGAATAGGAAAAGGAACAGTATCACTCGATGACTTGCACGAGGCAGACACCATCATTATCGCCGGCCAGAACCCTGGAACCAATCACCCTCGTATGCTCGCATCATTGGAAAAATGTGTTGAGCAAGGCGGTAAAATTGTTGCGATCAATCCACTAATCGAAGCTGGGCTCCTAGCATTTGCTCATCCACAGAAAGTTTCCGGCATGCTAAACCGTGCCACTTCTCTCACCTCGCAGTACCTCCAAGTAAAGGTGAATGGTGACATGGCTCTCTTCCGCGGTATTTCTAAATCTATATTTGAACGTGAAGCTGCGAATCCAGACACAGTCATCGACCACGCATTCATCGCTAAGCATACTGCTGGGCTAGATGAGTATAAAGCCGCTGTCGACTCTACTAGCTGGGAAGAAATCCTCACCATGTCTGGGCTAACACGTGATGCTATTGAACAGCTAACTGACACTGTTCTAGACCGTGACAAAAAGCTCATCACCTGCTGGGCAATGGGAATCACTCAACAGAAGAATGGCGTTGTGACCATCAGAGAAATAGTCAGTCTCCATCTACTTCTCGGAGCTATTGGTAGACCTGGCGCTGGTCTCTGCCCAGTGCGCGGACACTCTAATGTTCAGGGCGATCGCACCATGGGAATCTTTGAAAAATTACCTGAATGGTTCCATCAATCGCTTGAAAAACATTTTAAATTTAAGTCTCCACGCAAACACGGCTATGATGTCGTAGAAGCTATCGTCGCGATGCAAAAAGGTGACCTCAAAGCATTCATTGCTCTAGGTGGAAATTTCCTACAAGCAGCACCAGACACGGAGTACACGAAAGAAGCTCTCCAGAAAACTAATCTCACCTGCCACATTGCTACCAAGCTTAACCGCTCCCATCTAGTGACCGGCAAAATAGGTCTCATCCTCCCATGCCTCGGACGCTCAGACCGTGATACCCAGGAAACAGGTGATCAGTTCATCACCTGTGAAAACTCTATGGGAATAGTCCATAGCTCACGTGGAAAGCTCACTCCTAACTCAGCTCTCATGATGTCTGAGCCAATGATCATCGCGCGCATGGCTGAAGCCACTATAGGCGACTCAGATACAGTGAAATGGCTATCACTCGCAAATGATTACGATCTTATCCGAGACCACATCGAAGCTGTCGTCCCTGGATTCGAAAACTTTAACGTTCGTGTCAGGACACCTGGTGGCTTCTACCTACCTAACGGTCCAAAAGAGCGACAATGGAACACTGCTAACAATAAAGCAAACTTCCACGGAGCTGAACTCATCAGCCTCACACCAGCCAAAGACAGACTCATCCTGCAGACGCTCCGTAGTCATGATCAGTACAATACTACCATCTATGGACTCGATGATCGCTACCGTGGTATCTCTAATAATCGCATGATCATTTTTCTGAATCCTATCGATATGAAGAACCGTGACATCAGGCCACTTCAAGAGCTCAGAATCACCAGTCACTGGGA
This sequence comes from uncultured Rubritalea sp., assembly GCA_937981665.1. Taxonomy (GTDB): domain Bacteria; phylum Verrucomicrobiota; class Verrucomicrobiia; order Verrucomicrobiales; family Akkermansiaceae; genus Rubritalea. The sequence continues at coordinate 9,255 of CALJOJ010000089.1, read as the reverse complement.
AGATGGTGAGCGCCATGCAGAGGGATTTAAAGCGATTCCATATGATATACCAAAAGGTGCCGCAGCTGCATACTACCCAGAAGCAAACGTTCTCGTTCCTATAGGCAGCACCGCAGATATTTCTAACACCCCTACTTCTAAGGGCGTTGAAATCTCACTAACTGGACTCTAACAGATCTAATCAAAAATGCTCTCCGTCATCATTGTAGCAGCAGGTAATAGTAGCCGTATGGGCTTTGATAAACTCACCGCGATGCTCAATGGCAGACCTGTCCTAGCACATTCTGTAGAAACATTTCTTAAGTCACCAGAAGTCTCTGAAGTCATTCTTGTTTCTACTCCTGATAGACTAGAGACCATCACGGTAGACTCGCCAAAGCTAAAGCTTACAGCAGGCGGAACTGATAGACATAACTCTGTAGCTAATGGAATAGCTGCTGTATCACCAGACTCTCAGTACATCGCTGTCCATGATGGAGCTCGTCCCTATATCACTCAGGAACAAATCTCTCGTACCTTAGAAGCTGCCAAGCTACACCAAGCAGCAGCCTCAGCTACTCGTATCACAGATACAGTCAAGCGCTCCAGCTCAGAAAACTTCGCCTCAGAGTCCATCTGCCGTGTGAACCTCTGGGCAATGGAAACTCCACAAATTTTCAATACTCAGTTGCTCAAGAAAGCCTATCAACATCTCGAGGAAACTGGATCACTCGTAACCGATGAAGTCTCAGCCTTGGAGCTCATTGGAACCCCCACTTATCTAGTGGAAAACCACAGCTCTAATACTAAGATCACCTTTCCCCATCATCTAGTATAGACCGCTCATTGTTTATTTCATCCTCATCCTAACTCTAATTACAACATGCTCCGCATCACATTTATCGCTGGCTACGCCATCCTATTACTAGGACTCATCGCTGTAATAGCGCTCAAAGTCATCTCACTAGGACAAAACGCATCATGGGGTGAAAGTCCGCTCGTAGATAAGTCACGCTCTATAGACGCGTTCCTATTCGACCCTTCTCGCCGCGCCATCGTCATCGGCTGCATCGTCGCCTTCATCATCGGCTGGCTTCTGCTACTGAAAAATATTGCAAAAAAATCACCTCAATGGGAAAGAACATGGGTCAAGACCCTCACCGTTGGCTGTACCATCATGATGGGATTCTTCTTCGTCCTAGCCGCTGTTGGAATGACCGCTCACTATTCTACCGGTATCATTCAAGAAACAGCTGCCAAGCTAGGAGGACTCATGAGCTCACCAGTAGTCATGGAACTAAGCTTCTTCTTCATAGGCTTCATCTTACTCACCAGCTACAATATATACCGCCGTAAAGCGGATGGTGATGACTTCGTAGAAATGGAAATCAAAGATAAATAGATAATGCGTAAGCAATGAGCTCTCACTTCAATCCACAAAAAAGTTGATTTCACCTCATTCTGTGTTAACTATTCCCCACACACTATTCGTAAAAAGGATAGTCGGGAAAGAAATACTTACCCATTTATATGGGGGCGTTTTGGTTTCGACTGGATGTTGGAGGGATAGGTAGCATGTAGAGGTTGATCGGTTGGCCTCTTAAAAAGCCGTTCACAAAAATAATTGCAGACTCTAATGAGCTCGCACTTGCTGCTTAATTGACAGTAACGCCGCCGCCTGATCGTCCACGTAGGGTCGCCGCGCAAAACTAGTGGACTGGCTATGATCTCGGGTTTCCGGAGTGATTAGTAAGACTAAACAGGAAAATCGAGCGAGAGCTAGTTGTTAACAAGCGCCCTCTCCTCAAAACAAAAGTTGTTAACTAAACATGTAGAAACTTACTTAGAAGGCATTCAGGACGCGGGTTCAACTCCCGCCGCCTCCACCAATTTATAAAGGCTCAGACTAACCTCTGAGCCTTTATTGTGTGCAGACAAAGCATTCTTGAGCTGTTTTTTGAGCCGTATCCTCGCTTTAGATTGAGAGATCATTTAGCTACATAAACTCTCCTTGTGAAATCACATATTCCCTATTACCATCGGCTCATGAATCACGTTGTCTCACTACATTCCGAATGGACATCACAATGGCCGGCAGACGGCTCAGCGCTTGATCTTTCGCAAGCGCTTGAGTCTGCTAACCGTGGGGAGATCTCAGAAAACCTCACAGCCATTCAGCGGAGTTTAGAAACTGCAAAACTACTCAGCCAGCACCCCATCTTAGCCGTCACAGGCCAGCTCAACTCTGGTAAATCAAGTGTCGTGGCAAGCTTCCTCAGCCCTGCTGGCAGAGAGCGTGTACCGCGCGGATCATCTAGCGCTACTGGGACTCACCGTTTCGTCTACTGGGTGCCACAGAGCTGGATGGATGATCTTTCCTTCCGTGAGTTACTACTAGATCTTATCGCAACGGCTCATCCAGATGGCATAGAATTTCTCAATGACGACCCTGTCATAGCTGCCGAGCAGTACCGTAGTGGCAGAGATAAGTTAGAAACACTCGCTATCCCACTCATAGCTGGCGATCCCTTTTTAGATAAACTTGGTGCTGGCTTATTAGACTGCCCAGACATCCAGACTCATGACTACGCTACTGAGCATGAAGAAGTCACAGCAGATGAAAACCCACGCTTGGACTTCTTATCTAATGCTGCGCGTGTCTGCTCAGCATTTCTCGTAGTGTGGAACCGCTCAGCTATCCGTGACAGACTTATTGAGATCATGCTGGGGGCACTCCGTCAGCGCATGGCATCTGCTCCCCTCTATCTATTGATCAACATGATCCGCCCAGAGGAGGGTCAGCCTCAGCGTACTATTGAGGACCGTGATGTCACTAGACTGTTAGAACAATTCGGCATCGGAGAAGACCATGTGTATGGAGCGTTTGACTTCGCTATCGAAGACCGTGGGGACAGAAAAGGTTGGAGGCATTATACTCCGACTGGCTTAGTACAGAAATTTGACCAAGCGGAAGCACCACAATTTTACCCACTAGCAGAAGGCGCAAACTCTAAGACAGATCTGCACAGTCTCACCAAAAGCCTCGATGTAGCAGAAATACAGCGCACTAAGATCCTAGACCACGAGTCAGAGCTATCTAACCTCCTTCATCAGGCCAGCATCTCGGTCAATAAATGGATGGGTGATTCTGAAGAAGAAATCTCTAACATTCATCAAGGATTACTCGCTACCTGCCATCGGATGATGACGGATGAAAAAACAGGAGAACCGTTACAGATCATGTCACAAGAGTTTGCCAAAGCTCTACATATAAGCCTAGTTCGCACCGCTCCCGTCGCTCTAAAAATCCCATTAAAAATGGCTAATCCATTTGATAGAGCTTTCAGTAACGCGAAAAAAATCATCAATAAACTGAACATCAAAGCTCTCGCTACCGACAAGATAAAAGACCTCGAAGGAGAACTCAAGCAGCACCTAAAACTAGGATCTATCAAGATCGCTAGTAGCGATGCCCTCGCTCGCCGAATGCAGAGTCAGCGCTGGTGTCCCGCAGATGTCCAGGTCGTGGACATTGAAAAGGCTTGGAACCAAGTTTTTGATACATTTAACAAACACCCTATCGAGAGCTTCGATCAGGAAATGTTAGATAGATCAGCTCAAGAACGCTGGGATGGATTTAGCCTTACTCAGAAGTTTACCATAGGAGGAAAAGCCTTGTTAGGAACCATCGGTGGACTAGCTGCTGTCTGTGGAATAGCCACTCTTGCTGTCGATGGAGGCGCGACACTATTCGCTGCCACATCTGTCTCTCATGCTATCAATGGTAGTATAGCAGCTGTCATCACAGCCGGTGGCTCAGCCACAGCCATGATGGGATTCCAGGACTCCCTGCTCAAAGACAACACTCTACCTTACCTCTCACGTCTATTCTCTATCACTTGTGATATGTTCAGGATACCGCGAGCAGTCCGTAATAAGGTCACTGAAGTCCAATTCAAAAACGCGAACGGAAGTGACTCAAACTACAAGCTCAGTTCATCACCTGAGCTTGCTACATTCCCTGCTGTCACCTCACTCACAGACAAGCGCCTATGGGATACCGTTCAAACAGAAGATTCCACAACTGATCCAATCTAACATTCATCCATGAAGAATTCACCTACTATCACCGTCGACCTAGCTGACAGAGCAGACAGCTCAGTGCGCCAACTTTTCGGTCATGATGCCCCACTCACTCATGCTGTATCTGAGATCACAGATAATCTTCGCCGTGACATCCAGCGCATACGCTCTGGCCAATCTGCTGGCCCCGTCACACTCTCCCTTGTCGGTCGTGTCGGCGAAGGTAAGAGCTGGCTCACGCGTACATTTCTAGCAGAAAATGACCCCGCAAATAATCTCGTGCAGTCTGGCCAAAATGCCGATGAGCGAAGCATGGAGTTAACATGGTTAGGTAGCCAGCATCCATTCACGACTCTGGGCGAAGGCGAGAGATTTATCAAAGTTTCACCGCAAAGCATGCTAGACCTAGGTGCTCCTTATATACTCTCAGACTCCCCTGGCTACTCAGATCATAACCCTACTTTAGAAGCGCTCTCTAGCGTGGCTCTGGCCTCATCTAACATTAAATTATTAGCAACCTCGACCGCACACATCAGAGACTCATCGCTCGCCGCATTCGTTGGCTCTATGGATGGCTCGCTGATTATCCCGATTGTTAGATTCAGACCAGAAGATGGCGCACTGATACCAAGTGACTCTGTTAAAAGTGATTGTCTTACTGAAATGCAACAATGGATCAGCCACGCGCCCAATGCCAGCATACTACCTGCTATCTTCGTACCTGATGCGGGTATTGCTGGTGAAGCTGAGACCCGCCAGATAGCTCGCCAGCAGCTATCTGCTGTCCTGACGCCACTCATCGCAGACCCAAGCACGCTCAGTAAACACAAGGAAAGCCAACTCCACCAGCGCATACAACTCACCCGCTTACACCTCTCTGATGCCTTGGCAGAATTCCGCCAACGTATCGGCACACCCGTAGAGAAGCTAGACCAGCTCTCAGCTACCCTTCCTGAGATAGTACAGAAAGAAGTCATCGGTGATACCAAACAACTCTACATTGGTATTCGCTCACGTTTCCGTGCAGACGCTATCGAGCGCACACCTCCCCTACTCTTCCCCTTCCGTTCTCTTATGGGCATATTAGGCCTGACTCATGGAGCTTGGGATAGACTTATTTTCACCACACTTGGTAGTGTCCCGTCACTAGTTATGACCGCATTCCATTCAGTCAAATCTTGGAGCAAGACAAAGGACTTCGAGAAAACCCTCCGAGAGCAGTCCAGACAGCGGCTTAACTCACTCATCAATGACGCCTACCGTGATGACATCAAGAATTTCTCTCAAGCCCTCACCGCAGTAACGAACGAAACCGGACCTGGTGGAGACACCACGCTCAACCAGAATCAAGATGTAATAAAGATCCAAGGACTCACAGGATTAGAAATAGAAGCACAAGAAATCATTGCCGAAACAGTCAACAAGCACAAAATCTCTAACTTCTTCCTCTACACAGGTGGCCTGCTAGCCTTTCTCATTTTCTGGGGCATGCTATTAGGTCCTGCGATTACTCTCTACGCAGACTACTTCAGTTCACTCAGCGAAGCTGTGAACTCATTCACCGAAGCTGGAGGATGGAAAACTTTCCCAACTCCGCCCGCTTCACTATGGATCACTAGCTTCATGCTTTCTCTCATTCCCGCAGGTATCATATCCATGTTCATCATGTACCTTACCTGCCGCCATGGTAGAGTGAGTAAGACCTCTAAAAGCATCGAAATAAAGTTAGCTACTAGTATTAAAAATAGGATTGATTCTGATAAAATCAGGCTTGTGATCAAGAACTCAAAGCTAGATGCAGCTAAGACATTACTTCATCTTTCTAGATGAAGTAAAACAACCCATCGTCGCAAAGTGTTAAAATGTAACACATTATAACTAATTGATAACACTATATATTTTGAGTTTGACTTCATTCATCTAGTGCATATTTTCATTAGTTAATATGATGATTAAGAATGTATTAACAACAATGTCGCTAGGTCTGTGCTTATACCATACCGCAGCTGCTCAAGTAGTGATCGATATCAATTTCTTAGATGTTGATGGAGCTGGAGGATCAGGATATACTGATGCTGAAGAAACTAGAATTTTGAATCTCGCCAGCCGCTGGGAAGAACGCCTCATTGATTATATTGATGACACTAACTCTCCAAACGCTATAACTATAGATTTTTCTGCTGTAACTATTGACGGTACAGGTGGCACCTTAGGGCAAGCAAACGTATCCACCTCTGTACAAACAGGAAACTTCACTGTGGTAGAAACAGGTTTTGCTCAGTTTGATATAGATGATATTGCTAATCTTTCAGATGACGAATTTGATCGCGTAGTAGAACATGAAATGGGCCACGTGCTTGGTCTAGGTGTCTTGTGGACAAATAATAATGTCTACGTAAATGGATCAGGCCAATACACAGGTGAAGCAGCTCTTGCAGCATACCAAAGAGATGTAGATCCAGATGCTACCTTCATACCTGTCTTTGCTAATAACAATGCTCCCGGGTCAGATGACGCACACTGGGATGAAGGTACAGTTGTGGAGCTCTTCATCACTAACCAAGAAGCTTCTTACTTTGGCGAAACTCTCGATGACGAGCTCATGACTCCTTTCCTTACAGGCAGCGGTTATGTCAGTGACTATACTCTTGGAAGTTTCCAAGACACCGGCTACATTGTAAATTACGAGATCGGCCGCGAACTCTTCTGGGATGGAGTCAATACTGTAGCAAATGGCACGATTGACTCTGGAACAGGAGTCTGGAGTGCTACAAGCGGCACAACTAACTTCACCATCGAGAACGGAGACATCAATTCAGCATTCATTTCTAGATCTGCGGTTCACTTTGAAGGCACAGGATCAGTTATTACTATCGACGGTACTGTAAATCCATACGAAACTATCTTTAACGACACCGGCTTTACTATCACAGGTGGAACTTATGACGTTACAGAATTTAACTCTACCATCACAGTGACTAACCCAGGTGATATTGCCACACTAGACACAACCGTGTCTGGTACAGGTTCACTCATTATTGATGGTGCAGGAACACTCTTGAATACTGGACTTATTGAAACCGACTTAGAGGTCAGCACTGGAGCTAGCCTAGAAACTGGCGCTGGCACACTAGATAGTAGCATTGAGCTAGACAACGACGGAACAGTCACCCTCACTGGTGACAGCATCATTTCTAACTACAATTCTGATGGTGGAACACTTCAGGGAGCTGGTTTATTAACAGCAACTAATTACAATCTAAGCAACGGCGCTCAGCTTCTCAGCGAAACTGGTAGCGGTACTCTCAATGCAATTTCTGGCGATATCGAGTTAGCTGCAAATACTGCAGTTGATACAGTAGTGATTTCAAGCGGAGCAACACTCGCCACGAACGGTGACATTCTAACAGCTGCTCCTTCTGTAAATAACTCTGGAGATCTTGTTATTAATGGTAACCTTACTGTAGATGACTATTCAGGAATAACTGGTGGTACTGTTCAAGGAAATGGTGAACTCAGTGTCACTTCATTCAATGGTGGATCCATCGGCACTACTGCCTCTGCAGCTGGTGTACTGAACTTCACAGTAAATGCTAATGGTGGAATTGTGAACCTAGGTACTACTTCTACACTGTTTTTCAATGTTACTGACACGTCTGTTCTTTCGAGCCTAACTGCATTCCCTCTTATCAACAATGCATCAGCAATCACGAATGGCTTTGCATCATTTGATACAACTGCCCTCGGTAGCGACGTTGCCGGTCTATTTGACACGAACACAGGTATTCTCTACATCATTTCGAATGAATCAACATCCAATGGTTCTACGCCAAACGGAATCAATGTAGCTACTAGTATCTTTGGCAGTTCACTCGAAACTAATTCAAATTTTGCTAACGTACAACTCACTGACGGGACTCTAGACGTCATCGCCCTAGCAACACAAAGACAAGCCCAATTCGCAGATGTGACTATCGACACTGAGCTACAAGAACTATCACCAGAAATCTACGGATCAGTCACTGAATATGGCATTCAGTCATTCCGTAGATTTCTCGATATCCCAGTGAACAAAAGAAACGCACTCATTACTAAAGATAGTAAAATCTTTGGTGGTCTTAATGGGTTCTCGATTGAATCAGCTAGCTCAATAGATGATGCAGACTTTACTCTTCAAGGTACAGGCGGATACTTCGGTATTGAGAACTCAATTAGCAAGTTCACTAAATGGGGATTTATGCTAGGTGCAGAAAGCTCAGATATTTCTGGAGATCGTCTCTCTCTTGATGGAGAAGGAGTCATGGGATCTGTTTATGTGGAGACATTCCTTCCAATTCCATTTAATGATGGACCTAAGCCTGGAGCACTCAGAGCTAGCCTCGGTTTTGCTAACTTCGACCTCAATGGTACTAGATCAGCACAAGGACTAGTAAATACAGCTGATGATATTAATAATCAGGTAATCCATGCTGGCATTAACTACAAAGCTCAACTTTACACCAACAGAAATGGCCATGTTGCTTCATTTGTTGGAGTGAACCATATCCAGTCCACCACTGATTCATTCAGTGAAAATGGCCTTTTAAATAACCTAGCTGTTAATGAATTCCAAAAGAACCAGACTTACGTTGAGTTCGGAATGGAAGCTGTTATTTCTCCTGATGGCTCTCCTTGGGGAATACAGGGAAGCGCTAGCGCTATCTTTAACATCGGAGATGATGCTACTGAGATTATGTCTAGCTTCTCAGGAGCAACGACACCATTTACAGTTAGCTCACCAGGCTTTTCTAATACTAGCTATGAGGCAAACCTAGGAATATTCTATAACATCAACAGAAGATCGACAGTGAACCTATCAGGCTTCACTAGTGTAGGTGATGACTTAGACTCAGCTTTAGGTGGAAGCCTTAGCTTCAACTATATTTGGTAGTAATATAGATATCTAAACTCTTATAGAAAGAGTGACTTTCAAAAACGTAATGCTCATCAAACGGCGTTACGTTTTTTTATGCCCTCCGTTAACAGATATTATTCGAGCTCACATCACTGTAATGTAAGCGTCTTAAAATTGGCCGTCTAGTCAGATTCTGAAATCAGAATAGGCTTTGCGGTCTATGATTAATTTATCTTCATCCGCATTAAAAATCCGAGTCATCCTTCCTCCTGTCGATATGCGTAAAAGCTTTGATGGCC
>CALJOJ010000088.1 GCA_937981665.1 uncultured Rubritalea sp. | reverse complement strand
GATCATAAAATGTTACTAAATCTGCAAAATGAGACAAGATACGCTGAACAGCTAGCTCTGCTGTGAACCGCCTTGCTACGGAACCGTATGGCAGGTGGTGTGAGAGGGAAGTGAGGGTGACCTCACTCCCTACTCGATGTTTGCCATCGAGGTCAATACGCGGAATGATGACACATTTGGTGTTTTGTGGAAATGCAGTATTGCATCTAAAGTGATATCGTTAAATATTAGGCATCATCAACTGAAACAGAAGATATAATTTATGAATAAAATAGCTAATAGCATGGTGGATACCGTTGGTAACACACCACTCATCAAACTAAATAAACTCACAGAAGGGCTGCACGCAGATGTCTACGTGAAGGCTGAATTTTTTAACCCTCTCTTCAGTGTCAAGGACCGCATCGGTAAAGCAATGATCGAAGACGCGGAGAAGAGCGGTAAGCTCAAGCCAGGTGGCTGCATCATCGAGCCTACTTCTGGTAACACTGGGATCGGCCTTGCATTTGTAGCCCGCTCTAAGGGGTATCGCTGTATCCTCACTATGCCAGAAAGTATGTCTATAGAGCGTAGAGTTCTACTCAGAATGCTCGGTGCAGAAATCGTACTAACACCTGCTGCTAAGGGAATGGGTGGTGCTATAGCTAAGGCGAAAGAGCTTATAGAAGAGCACGGTGACGGAGCATTCGGTCCACAGCAGTTTGATAATCCTGCTAACCCACAGGTGCACAGAGAGACTACTGCTGAAGAGATCTGGGAAGCGACTGGCGGTAAGATAGATATTTTCATAACTGGTGTAGGTACTGGTGGTACGATCACTGGTGTGTCAGAGGTGATCAAGCAACGTACTGATCTCAAGACATATGCAGTGGAGCCTACGAACAGTCCAGTAATCGGTGGAGGTAGCCCAGGGCCACATAAGATTCAAGGAATCGGTGCTGGCTTCATTCCAGCGAACTGTAATACGGACATCATTGATGATACGATCACAGTGACTGACGAAGACGCATTAATCACTGCAAGAGAGCTCGCTCAGGAAGAAGGTCTGCCGGCAGGTATCTCAACAGGTGCGAACGTATGGGCAGCTATCGAGCTAGCTAAGCGTCCAGAGAATGCTGGTAAGGTTATCGTTACTGTAGCGGCTTCATCTACTGAGAGATATCTCTCCACTCCACTCGCTGAGTCAGTGAAGGCTGAAGTAGCGGATCTACCAGTGTCAGACATCAAGGGGTAATTTCCTGACTAGCTGATCTATAGATTAGTTAGTGGATAAATTTTAAATCAAAACGTCATTCTGTGTCTAATAGGGTGGCGTTTTTTGTATCATTGCATAAGGAGGCTCCTGCTATTTTGGAATGAAAGGGACATGGTACTAATGATCGTTATGTGTTGTGTTTTTTTTGACATCTCTTGTGTGTATTGATTTCACTTAACGCAATAAAGTTGCGTTAAGTGTTTGACTTAATGCAACTTTATTGCATCTTGTGCGTATATGAATTCAAAGCGAAAAATAATTACGTTGGCTGCGCTACTACAGAGTGCTGGGATCACAATGGCTGCACCAGATTTTACTATTAGTGTTAATAGTACTTTAGCCGCAGGGCTTTCTGATAATGGCCACGCAGATACAGCTCTGCATGGTCATGACCCTAATGAGGACTTTACTGTGCAGGGAATAGATGTGGCGTTAAATGCGCGTGTGAATGATTACTTGGAAGGTTTCTATAATGCTAACCTTTTTGTGGATGGAGAAGATGAGTTCGATGCTGAAAATGAAGAGGCATTTTTTAAATTTAAGAACTTACCTTTAGGGACGGAGATTCGTGGTGGTCGGTATTTAAACCGTATCGGTACGGAAAATAATGTGCACTTACATGGCTGGGATTATGTGACAGCTAGTCTCTCTACTAGCCTTCTTCTCGGTGAGGAGGGACTCAGAACCGATGGGGCTGAGCTTAGCTGGTTTAATGAACATGGGGCTGGGGATTTCATCATTAGTGCTAGTTTTGGTGAGGCTGTTTCTCATGGTCATGAAGAGGAAGAGGAAGAGGAGCATCATGATGACGAGGATGAAGACGATGATCATGAGGATGAGGATGATCATGAGGATGAGCACGGGCATGGAGATGAGGCGCAGGAGTTGTCTTTCTTTGCTGGTGATCTGTTCAGTGTGAGAGCGCAGTATAGGTATAGAATAAACGATTTTATCCAGCATAAAGCTGGGGTGAGCTATGCTACTGGTGATAATGGATTTGACCGTAACTCACAGTTATTTGTAGCAGACTATAAATTTACCTGGAGAGAGAATGGCCTGGAAAAAGGTGGGAGAGAGATCTCTGCTGGAGTTGATTATTTCTTCCGCGACACTGAGTGGGTGGATGAGGATGATGCTTCTGAGCTTGGTTCTGACAGTCAGCACGCGATCGCGGCTAATGTTTCCTATGCTTGGAATGAGAACTGGAAGTTGGGTGCTCGATATGAATATCTGGAAGGTGTGGATGGAGAAGTGTTTGAGATAGATGATCGCCAACGAGCATCACTAGCGCTGACTTATTCTACGCAGCTAGATGAAGACTGGTCGACTCAGGTGCGACTTCAGTATAACAATGATAAGGTGGCTGACGAACGCTCTAACAGTGCTTATCTGCAGATAGGTTTTAGTTACGGTGGTAACGAAGTACGCTAGAACTTTAGTCGTTATTTAAATGACGACCTTTAAAGGTGAGTTCGGAGATCGCAGATTTATCGAGCTCACCTTTTCCTTCTCTGACAAGTTTATCATACTGTGCTTTGGTGGCGTCATTGAGTGGTAAATCTAGCCCTGTTTTATGAGCTAGATCTTGAGCTAGTCCGCTGTCTTTAGCTGCATGTTCAGCAGTGAACCACGCTTCATGGTCACGGTCTACCATGTCGTCACTATCGGTCTCTAGCACGCGGCTGTTCGCTCCGGTCTGGGCGAAGACGTTACGGATCATTTCTAAATTTAACCCAAGGGCATCGGCGAGCCCAAGTCCTTCCGCGAGTGCTGCTGTATTAATGTTCATCACCATATTTACGAGTGCTTTGACTTGGGCTGCTTTGCCTATTTCTCCAGTGTATGTGAGGTTCATGCTCATCTCAGTTAGGATGGGTTTGAGCTGTAGGAAGGTGGATTCTTCACCTCCTATGATGAGAAATAGTGATCCGTCGCGAGCTTGACTTATACTAGAGGCCATGGCTGCTTCTAGTGTCTCAGCCCCAGCTAGTCTGGCAGCTTTATCGATGTCTTTCTGGACGGTGTCAGAGACCGTGGCACAGTTTACAAAGACGGTTCCTGCGGTGTTGTTAGAGAGTAGGCTATCGGTCTTATTTAAATAAATATCTCTCATGGCTGTGTCATTACTGACTACTGTGAAAACGATATCTGCTAGGGAGGTGAGATCAGAGAGGCTGGTACAGTTTTTAGCGCCTAGTTCGTCTGCTAGTTCTTGGGCTGCAGAATGATCTGTGTCATTAATGGCTGTGATGTTGTAGCCGCGGTCTTTAAGATTTCTTGCCATATTGGCTCCCATTCGACCTGCTCCTACAAATGCGATGTTCGCTGATTTCTGATTATTCATGATCTTAGTTAGGGCGGTTTCTATATGTAATCAAATGATTTGTAGATTTTCTCCCTGTTAGATAAATTATAGCTGGTATTGACAGAGGATAAAATATAAAGAAAGGTTAACTAAATTTCCAAACCTATCATGATCGATTACCAAAGAGACCAGCAGCAGACTATTCCAGATTCCGAAGTTATAATTGTAGGCGTGGGTGGAGCCGGTGCTAATATGATGGATCGCGTGGCACTTGAAGGTATGGAAGATGCTCAGATGCTGGCATTGAATACAGATTCACGTAAGCTATCTAGTACGGTGGCGAAGCATAAGATCCAGATGGGAACGAAGCTTACACGTGGCCTAGGCTGTGGTGGTGACCCTGAACTTGGTCTTAGAGCCGCTCAAGAGGTGGAGGCTGAGGTCCGTGATGCATTACGTGGTCATAAAATGGTGTTCGTATGTGTCGGTCTCGGAGGAGGAACTGGCTCAGGTGCAGCGCCTTTGGTGACAAGAATAGCCAGAGAAATGGGTGCGTTTGTAGTGGTTTTTGGTACCATGCCATTCAGCTTTGAGGGTAACAGAAGACGCGAGCAGTCTGAGACGGCGCTTAATGAGCTGAGTGTCTTGGCGAATGCTTTAGTGACATTTGATAACGGCAGAATGGGTGAGCTAGTGCTTGCTGCTCAGGGCATTCATGAGGCATTCACTGCTGCAGACAAGATGATCAGTGATAGCATCCGCGCGGTGACGCGTCTGGTGATAAAGCCAGGGTTGATCAATGTTGGTCTTGATGATTTGATGAGTTCACTGAAGACGACTCGTTCTCGTTGTCTCTTTGGCTCAGGTATCGCTAAAGGCGAGAACCGCAGTAAAGCCGCTCTAAAAGCTGCTCTTAATAGCCCATTATTAGATAAGGGCAGACTTCTTAAAAACACTGAAACAGCTCTCGTGCATGTCTGTGGTGGTAGTGAGATGACTCTCTACGAGGTAGAGCTTCTTATGCGTGATCTAGCTAAGACAGTTCCTGACTCAGCGCACATTTTATTCGGAGCCGCGGTTGATGACACTATGGGCGATAGTCTTAGTGTTACGATCATTAGTTCTCTCCCCGAAGAGCATGTGGTAGTGGATCATGCTGAGGCTAATGAGCCAGAAGATTCTAAAAAAAAGACATCAGATAAGCCTTTAGCTGCTTTTTGGGCAGTAGATACCTCTTCTGATGAAGAGGAGAAAGACGAAGATGAAGAATCTTCTGAGGATAGCTCTGATGTGGAAGATGAAAAGGAAGTGATTCCGGAGCCAACGATCAAGGTAGTCGATAAAGATCCAGGTGACGAAGATAGTGACGATGATGATGACTCAGACGATGATGAAGATGAAGATGAAGATGAAGATGAAGATGAAGATGATCATGAGGATGAGGATGAGGATGAGGAAGAAGAAGAAGAAGAAGAAGAAGAAGAAGAAGAAGAAGAAGAAGAAGAAAAACCAAGTATTGCAGAGAGTAGATCATCTAAGAAAGCTGAGCCACAAGGAGAGCTTCTTCTTGATGGTGGTCCTAGAGGGAAGTTTGAAGGTGAGGCACCGAACTTAGTAGACGGTGAAGATCTGGATGTGCCTGCATTTTTAAGAAAGAAGAAATAGCACAGAAGTCGTTATTGCATCTTGACTGATAGGTCAGCTTGGGGATGCTTAGCACATGTCTAAAGAAGCCTTATTTCAAGAAATACTCATGGCACGCAAGCGCGTGTATGAGGTAGGTGATGTCACGCCTCTGGAGAGGCTCCCACTGGGAGATCTTGATATTGATATCTGGGCGAAGCGTGAGGACCTAGGGCCTATTAAGGCTTATAAATGGAGAGGCGCATACAATGCGATGGCTTCATTAACCGTTGAGCAACGCGCGAATGGAATAGTGGCGGCATCTGCTGGGAATCACGCTCAAGGTGTGGCTCTCGCAGCGCAATCACTGGGCTGTAAAGCTGAAATTTTCATGCCTCTCTCGACTCCTGAGGTGAAGCAAAATGAGGTGAAGCGTCACGGTGGCGATGCTGTGCGTATTGTTCTCGTTGGCGATAGTTATGATGACGCTGGTATAGCTGCTAAGAAGTATTGTGATGAGCATAACGGTGTTTATATCCATCCGTATAATGATGTGGCGACTATGGGCGGGCAAGGTACTCTTGCTGATGAGTTAGTGATGGCTGCGAGTGAGCCGTTTGATAGAGTTTATATCGCTATAGGTGGTGGTGGGCTGGCTTCCTCAGTGGCATGTTGGTTAGAGAAATTTTGGCCAGACTGTAAGGTGATCGGTGTAGAGGGCGAAGGCCAGGCTTCCATGAAGGCCGCGATCGAGAATGGTGAGCCTACTGAGCTGGAATACGTGGATGTATTCTGCGATGGTACAGCTGTTAGAAAAGTAGGAGATAATACTTACCCGTATTGTGCTGAGTTGTTAGACAGTATTACGACAGTGAGTAATGATGAAGTGTGCCATGCGATACGCCGTATCTGGGAGAGCATCCGTGCTATTCCAGAGCCTAGCGGAGCAATGGGTCTGGCGGCTATCATGAAGGATCATGCTGCAGGTAAGATCAAGCCTGGTGAGAAAGTACTCACTATTATCTGTGGAGCTAATATGGATTTTGCTCAGTTGTCTAGCATTTCACGTAAGGCAGGAATAGGCTCTAAGTGTAGACGCTATCTGAGAGTGCCTGTGGAAGAAGGGAAGGGTTCACTGGTTCATGTATTAGAACAGCTTCCGGAAGGCGTGAGCATCGTGGATCTTCAGTATGGAAAAGTGGGTGATGACGAGCAGTACCCGGTGATGGGGCTGATCGGTAGCGAGGCAGAGTATACGAAATTTGACGAAACTCTAAAGGCTAGTGGCATCAAGGCAATGGATGTTTCTACCGAGGAAATAGTCGGCTATAGAATCATTAACTATGATCCGTCGTTGTTTAAGAATCCTTTGTTTGTGAATATTGAATTCCCTGAGAGAGCTGGAGCGTTTCTTGCCTTTATGCTGAAGGTGAAGGAGTACAGTAGTCTATGTTATTTCAACTACAGTTATTCTGGTGAGCCAGTAGGCCGCGCCCTTGTGGGGATGGACTTCGAAACTATAGAAGAGCAGCAAGCTTGTCTCAGCCTTATCCAAGAGCTGGTGGGTGACTGCATCATGGCAGCTAAGCTAGTGAGTGAGGGTACTCTTACTAGATTGCTAGGTTGATTCCATTAATCAGGCAGTCGCCAACGGAGATGCCGCCACGATAATTTCCTGCAAATTTCAAACCTGGGTTGTCTTTTTCAACTTGGTTGAGTTCGTCTAACACTTGTTGGTGGTCGAGGGTGACTTGCGGGATAGCTTGCTTCCAGTTTGTCAGCTTATGGAAGACAGGTTCGCCGCTGATACCTAGGTTTTTTGAGATTTCACGATGGGCTGTAGCGATGAGTTCCTCTTCGCTTTGCTGAACTATTTCAGGGTTTCTAGAGCCACCTAGCATGACGTTGATAGCGACGTGATCTTTCGGTGCTCGGTTATGAACAGGGAAGAGAGTGGAGGTGAAGAGCGCGCCAAGGATGTCTGTTTTTTCAGACAGGCTAGCTAAGATGCCGAATCCATTGAGCGGGTGCTTCACATCACTACGCTTATAACCTAATAAAAGACTGCTGACTGGTGGATGGTAAATTGATTTTGTGTGCTCTAGGCTAATGTGAGAGGGGAGCTGAACTGTGTCTAGCTTGTACGATGGTATAGTAATGATGACTTCATCGAAATCTTGTTGATGAGTCTGTCCAACTTGTGAGTAGCTGTATTTCCAAGCTTCGTTGTCGCGCTCTAGTTTACTGTTAGAAACTTGAGTATGGATCTGACAACCAGCTGCGCGGAGTTTTCTTTCAAAGGCATCTGGCAGTTCCTGCATCCCGTTCTGGAATGAGATGATCGACTTCTTCTTTAGCTTATTAGGATTTGCTGCTGGTTTCTTGATGGCGGTGAGGATGATTGAGCGCTTGTCTCTGGCTACTTCATACATACGAGGAAATGCTAGCTTGAAGTGGAGCTTCTCAGGGTCGCCTGCATAGATGCCGTTGACAAAAGGTCCGGCTGCGTAGTTCAGTATTGTCTTGCCTAAGCGGTGTCTTATAAAGTCGGCGAAGGATTGATTATCGAGTTCCTTGTGTTTACGAATGAATGGCTCACGAGCTACACGGAGGAGAGTAGGTAGAGTGAGGACCTTATTGAAGAATGCGGACTTCACAGAATACGGCATAGCGAGTGGCTTACCGTTCTTGATGATGAAGCGTTTTGCTGATGAATGGTCAGCGGTGATGATACGGTTGTTGAGGCCGATTTGTTCTAACAGTTTAGCTATTCTCGTGTCATTGAGCATGAGGCTATTGGGTCCATGCTCGGTAAGGTAACCGCCACTGATCGTGGTGCGCATGGCTCCACCGATTACGCTGTTAGATTCAAACACGTGAACTCTGTGCCCACGCTTAATGAGGGCGAATGCTGTGCTGAGGCCTGTGATGCCAGCACCGAGGATGGCGATGTCTTTAGCGATGTTTGCTAGGTTTCTGTTAGAGTTTACTTGTAGTTAGTAATTGTCTCTACGAGCGTTGCCATATTTTCTGGCTTAGCAGTAGGTAGGATACCGTGGCCGAGGTTGAAAATGTGGCCAGTTCTACCTTTCATGGAGTCTAGTACGCGAAGCGCTTCAGCCTCTACTCTAGCCGAGGTGCCATCGAGAATGGATGGGTCGAGATTTCCCTGCACGGAGATGTTCGCAGGTAGTGAGTCGCGGAAGCTCGGTAGATCTACTGTCCAGTCTACGCTGAGGCATTTTGCTCCAGCGCCGATGAGCGTATCTGCGTGATGAGCCATGCCTTTAGCAAAGATGATGACAGGGAAGTCCTTTGGGAGTGCAGCTACTACTCGGCGCATCCATTTGACGGACATTTCCTCATAGTCACGTGCTGAGCAGAGAGCTCCTGCGGAGTCGAACATCTGAAGTGCGTCTGCACCATTTGCGATTTGGTGAAGGAATAGGTCGATGAGTGATGTCGAGATTTTCTCCATGAGCTTCTCGAAGAGTGGGCGGTTCTCGTAGAACATATTCTTCAGGCTAGAGCAGTTCTTTAGTGATCCGCCTTCAGTCATGTAGGCAGCGAGTGTCCATGGTGAACCACCAAAGCCTAGTAGTGCTTTTTCCTTGCCAATGACGCCACGGATAGAGCGTAGAGCAGCTCCCATATATGAGAGTTTTTCGGCGGTGTCTTTTTCATCGAGGGCGTCGACTTGAGCTTCGGTTTCGATGGTGAAATCCATGCCTATGCCACCTCCATCACGGAAGTGGTATGGCTGACCCATTGCCTCTGGGATCACGAGGATATCTGAAAAGAGAATGGCTGCATCAAGGTCATAGCGGCGGAGTGGCTGCATAGTCACCTCAGTAGCGAGCTCTGGTGACTTCACCATTTCGGTGAATGAATGGGATTCCTTAAGCTTGCGGTACTCTGGAAGATAGCGACCGGCTTGACGCATGACCCAGACGGGTGGCCGGTCGAGAGTTTTGCAATTTACGGCTGCTAGGAATCTGTCTCTGCTGTTCATGAGAGATGTTTATAATGGGAGTCGAGCAAATGCACGAAAAATGTAGGGGCGGATAGGATAAATTCTGGTGTATTTCATACAGCTGGTTACAAGTCTGGGTGAAAATTTCACTGAAACTGAGATAGTCGAGTAGGGGGCTAACAAGGCAGTCGATCATTGGCATATCGCAATGATGACTTTAGATGTCATCGCTTCAAGATGGAAGACGCTGGGTACCAAGGACTACGCACAGATGTGTACGCAGTTTGGGGAGGGTTAGTCATTTTATTTTGATCTGTTAATGAGCTTCTAGCCAGTTGTTGCCAGTGCCAGTGTCTACTTTGACCGGTACGTTGTTAGGTAGTGTCATTGCAGATTCCATAGCTTCCTTGATCTTAGGGGTCAGCTCGTCTTGCTCAGAAAGATGAAGGTCAAATATTAGTTCATCGTGTACTTGCAGAAGCATTGTTGTCTTGTAGTTACCTTCTGTGAGAAGCTCGTCTACCTTGATCATTGCTAGCTTGATCATGTCTGCACCAGTGCCCTGGATCGGGGTGTTGATGGCTGCACGTGCAGCGTTGTTTCGCTGCATTGCGTTACGGGAGTTGATGTCTTTGATCACACGTTTTCTTCCTGTAAAAGTCTCGGTGTAGCCCCGCTCAGTAGTTTGCTCGATGGTCTTGTCCATGAATTCCTTGATCGCTGGGTATTTCTCGAAATAGGTATCGATGATTTCTCCTGCTTCAGCACGCGGTATGCCTAGTCGCTGAGAGAGTCCGAAGGCTGAGATGCCGTAGATGATACCGAAGTTCACCATCTTGGCATTACGGCGCATGGTGGAAGTTACGTCAGCTAGATCCACGTCATAGACATTCGCCGCGGTGGCAGCGTGAATGTCCAGATCTTTTTGGAAGGCATCGATCATGTTAGAGTCATTCGCCATGGCTGCCATCACGCGGAGTTCTACTTGAGAGTAGTCCACGGCAAGAAGTGTGTGCTCAGCATCACGTGGGACGAAGGCCTTTCTTATCTCTCTACCAGCTTCCGACCGTACAGGGATGTTTTGTAAGTTAGGATTAGAAGAAGCGATTCTTCCTGTAGCTGTCATTAGCTGGTGTAGCTGGGTATGGATACGCTGATCAGATGGGCAGAGGTGACCAGGCAGTGCGTCTACATAGGTTGACTTCAGCTTAGATGCTTCACGGTACTCTAGGATATTAGCGATGATTTCATGCTCATTAGCGAGTGCTGAGAGAGTCGCTTCATCGGTTTTAAACTGACCAGTTTTTGTCTTCTTTGGTTTCTCTACGAGCTGCATTTCAGAGAAGAGTATTTCTCCGAGTTGCTTTGGTGACTTGATGTTAAACTCTTTACCCGCTTGCTTGTAAATTTCTGCTGTTAGCTTCTCTATCTTACTACCGAGTACGAGGCTGATATCTGAAAGAGCATCGGTATTTACCGAGATCCCTTCGTTCTCGATCTTAGTGATGACGGGAAGGAGAGGAGACTCTATCTCGTAGAAAGTCTCTGCCTGGTCAGCGGTGTCTAGCTGCTCGGCGAGGATTTCGCTTAGTTGGAAAGTGATGTCTGCATCTTCACAGGCGTAGTCTGTTAGAGCGCTGGCTGGGATGCTGAGCATGTCTATTTCCTTAGGTTTACTCTTGGTTGTTTTCTTCTTTTCAGGTTTAGCTGCTTCTTCTGTAGCCTCAGCTAGAGCAAAGAGGTCATCGGCTTGAGCTGGTTCTATTTCCTCTTTTTCTTCTTCTGGAGCGGCTTTAGCGCAGGTTTGAGCTACATCAGTGAGCTTGATCGTGGTGTAACCTAAGAAGCGTTCTGCTAGGTAATCCATGCTGTGACGCTGATCTGGCTCAGCGAGTGAGTGGGCTAGCATCGTGTCAAAGTACGGTCCCGTGATGGCGATGTCCTGAGCTAGTAGAACGGATAGATCGTATTTTAAGTTATGGCCGATTTTCGTAGCCTTAGAAGTGAAGCTTGGGTTTAGCTCGGTAATAATTTCTTCCAGACTAAGTGAGCTATTAGGAGTGATGAAATAAGCTTCATTGGCTTTCCAACTGACAGCGAAGCCTATGATCTCAGCAATGCGTGGATTGAGTGATGTGGTTTCTAAATCAAAGCAGAAGAGATCTTGCTTACGGAGATGAGTGGTAAGTTTCTTTAGTTCAGCTGAGGAGTCTACTAATGTGTACTTGGTCTTTATGTCCTTGAGTGATTTCAGCTCTGCGTGGGCGTTCTCATTATCATCTGTGGAAGTCGTGTGACCTCTGCCAGCATTGTAGTCATTGCCAAATAGTCGCTTACCGAGCGAGCTGAACTCAAACTCAGTAAAAAGGCTCTGGATCGCGTCGTCGTCGCGGTTGTCGAGTAGGAGTTCGTCAAAGGTAGTGTTTACTGGGACGTCTAGAATGATAGTGACTAGTTCCTTAGAGAGCATCGCTTGCTCCTTGTTGTTCTCTACATTTTCCTTTTGCTTTCCTTTGAGCTGATCTGTAGATTCTAACAGTTTCTCTATCGAGCCAAATTGCTTGATGAGTTTCTTGGCAGTCTTTTCGCCAATTCCAGGGACCCCAGGGATATTATCAGCGGCATCTCCCCATAGTCCAAGGATGTCGATGACTTGAGAAGTAGTTTCTATTTCCCAATTTTCTAAAATAGCAGCAACGTCTAACAGCTCAACACCAGCTCCCTTACGGCTAGGTTTCCACATAGTAGTGTTCGGGCTTACGAGCTGAGCGAAGTCTTTATCTGGAGTCACCATGAAGGTGTGAAAGGTTCCATTGTCATCAGCCTGCTTGGCAAGAGTTCCTATGATGTCATCCGCTTCGAATCCAGGTACTTCGATGACGGGGATGTTGAATGCTTTGAGAATACGCTTCACCTCGGGGATGGCAGCTGCAAGATCTTCTGGCATAGCATCGCGGTGTGCCTTGTACTCTGGGTAGATCTTGTGTCTAGGAGTAGGTTCCTTAGTGTCAAATGCTACGCCAAGATGGGTAGGAGCATGATTATCAATGATTTCTAACATCGTGTTGATGAAGCCAAAGATAGCGGAAGTGTTCATACCTTTACTGTTCATGATCGGGTTACGGATCAGGGCAAAGTGGGCACGATAGACGAGAGCCATACCATCGAGTAGGAAAAGGCGGTTTGTAGTATCTGACATGCGCTGAGTCTGTCG
Source organism: uncultured Rubritalea sp. (assembly GCA_937981665.1). Taxonomy (GTDB): domain Bacteria; phylum Verrucomicrobiota; class Verrucomicrobiia; order Verrucomicrobiales; family Akkermansiaceae; genus Rubritalea. Next base: position 12,160 of record CALJOJ010000088.1, on the reverse strand, counting down.
CTAAAGATGGGCTGAGGTCAATGCTAGAGGTAAGCTTTTCAGCAGATGTAAGATTTATGCCAGTGAGAACGTAAATTCATCTGTCCATACGAGCTAGTTCTATTTTGTCAGACTTGTTTTTCTAATATTCAGTAGTTGATGAAAATCACTTTATGGTGAAAGCTAAGCTGAAGTTGATAAACAAAGAGAAATCGAAGTGATTCAAACATAGTTTCTATGGCTAAGAAAAATTCAGATATAAGACATCATCTTTCCATGATCACCATTCTCCCATGGATGATATTAATATTTGCAGTGGCTTCGGGATTAACTTTTGGTGATGGTTTAGCTCCACTGTGGTATCTGGCTACAGCCCTGCTGGCAGGTAGTGTATGGCTATACCTATTAATGAATATTTGGAAAAAGAATCACTTGTTCTGGCATGTGTTATCAGTGAGCTTCTTATTATGTACTCATAGGATCTATGAAAGAGCGTTTCATTATGAGGCTGAGACAGGACATTTTTGTCAATGGCTGCTCATTTTGGTGAGTGTTGTTGGTTGTGTTGTGTATTTTAAGAAACAGCAGATTATCGAGTATTGTGGTCTTAAAGAAATGACGGCTTCGAGCTTGGGAGATGGTGGTTTTTAGACAATAATTCAAGTGATAAGATAGATCCTCTTTTGAAAAATGCGGCGGATAAACTCCTAAAAAAGTATAGAGGATATTCGTACAAAAAGCTCGGATCATTCATCGGAAAAGGTAATCATGCCGAGCTTCTCGATCTTGAAAATTCGGAAGGTGAAGACTCACAGATTATAATAGATGTTTTCTGGGATGGTACATCAGGTGGTGATATTCAAGTGACCTGTGAGATAGTCTCGGGTGGTTATAAGCCGCTTTTAGGTTTTCTACCTATCTACTTAGGTCATTGTTGTGATGGATTTATCAGGCAAGCAGACGAGGTAGGTGCTGAAGAATAATCATATTCGCTGTGCGTTTCCTATCAATGTATGTTAATCATTTTTCATGCATAAGGACGTGGAGAAAATACTGGTGAGTGAGGAGGTGATCCAGCACAGGGTAGGTGTATTGGCTAAAAAAGTGTTAGAGAAAGGGGAGGGTAATATTATGGTGGTGGTATTACTGAAAGGTGCGCTAGTTTTTGCTGCAGATCTATTTAGAAGAATGCCTGTGATGTTAGATGTGGAGTGTCTGAATGTGTCTAGTTATCATGGTGGGCTGGAGAGTAGTGGTGAGGTGAAATTTCTTGATGCCTGTCTGCCAGACTTTACGGGTAAGCGGGTGATCGTGGTAGATGATATTTATGATACAGGACTCACGATGCAGTCGGTCTGTACTAAGATAGCTGCCGAAGGCGCGGAGAGCGTTGAGAGTTGTGTGTTATTAGCTAAGGATAAGAAACGTGATGTGGACTTTGAGCCAGACTATATTGGCTTCACGATTGGTGATGAGTTTGTGATTGGCTATGGTTTAGATTACCGAGGTAAGTATCGGAACCTGCCTTATATCGGGGTGATTAGTCAGGATGCGATATAGCTTCCCTTAAATAAGATCTGGAGATGCGGGAGATAATGGTTATGTTTATCCCATGAAATGTTCTGTAATCAGAGAGTTAGATAGTTTAGATAGTTTCTTAAAGAATAAAGGGCAGTTGCACTGCTCTGTAGTGCAGGGGCTGGACCTAAGGGAGCTAGATCTGGACTGGAGTAAGCTTAGTTTCAGTGGTGCGGTTTTCCTAGGCTGTACTTTTCCGAAGGAGGTCAAGGCGGATCTTCTCATACAGGGTGGTGCAGTTGTATTTCCCACCTTACCAAATTTACCTTATGATCCATACAGAGCTCAGCTCTATAGTCGTGAAGAGTTAATGCATGGCTGGACACCGCGTGCTGATAACAGTGTGGATAAGAAAATCTATGATCACTTTGAGGCTAGAGGGGGAGCTAAGGCGGATATCTTAGAGTCGCTGGCTCAGCGCATTCATGACCACGCTGTGGATGACGCTCTGCGTGGTCTGTTAGAAGGAAAAGTGGAAGATGATGGAGTGAAGAAAGTGGTCGCTATCATGGGTGGACACAGCACTCCGAGAACGGATCCTTATTATAAGAAAGTGGTGAAACTCACCCGTGATCTTACCCGTGCAGGATTCTACGTGGCATCTGGAGGCGGACCAGGAACCATGGAGGCGGCTAACTTAGGAGCATGGCTTGCGGATGTGGATGATGCAGGGCTCGATGTGGTGTTTTCTATATTAGATAGCGCGCCTAAATATTCTGATCCGGGCTACATGGAGGCGGCTCAGAGTGTGATAGATCTATACCCTAATGGACGATCCTCGATAGCTGTCCCGACATGGTTCTATGGTCATGAGCCTACGAACTTATTTAGTAAGCAGATTGCTAAATATTTCTCTAATAGTATTCGCGAAGATGGTCTCTTAGCCATCGCTGAATATGGAGTGATCTTCGCGCCTGGTAGCGCAGGCACTACTCAGGAGATCTTCATGGATGCGACGCAGAATCACTACGTTACGTTTGATAAGATAAGCCCTATGGTCTTTCTTGGAGAAGATAGGTATAACAAGGAGACGATGTTATATCCGTGTATCAAGCAGCTTGCTGAAGGTAGAGAGTACTCTAAGATGCTGCACTGCTCTGATGATATTCAAGGGATAGTGGACTTTGTGATTAGTCATCCTCCTTTTGAGAGTGAAGGGTAGGTCGAGTGAGGCGGCTTATGCAGTTATCATGGATACTGTATCGCTTACTTTAGAGAAATGTAAGCGTCTTAAAACTGGCCTGAGCTATCTGAGCTATCTGAGCTATCTGAGCTTTTTTCTCCCAAGCTTGGGCTACTTTATTTGGTGTTAGCGCTTGCGCTGACTGACTATTGAGGTGCTCTACCCCCCATATTTCATCTTAAAAAATACGCTCGTTAGTTGGAACCTTTATTGCTAAAGGATTTTCGCCAAAAAACTAACCACTAACGAGCATGACAGATTGTAACCAAATTATTTTCCCTTTTGCAAGTTGCCAAAAACGAAAAGTAGAGGCTTCATTTTCGGGTGGATCCGTCAGTTCAGACGGTGGACTTCTGTTTTTATAAGAAGTCAAACGGAGTCTCAAAATCAGCCAAAGACATGCAAAGACTTGCCAAAATTTTACCAGATCAGCGTGACCCTGATAAAATTACCCATCAGCAGAAAAACATGATCAAACAACGGCTTCTGAGCCTCTGCGCTGGCTATGAAGATATCAACGACCAAGACACTCTCAGGCATGACATCCTCAGGCATGGCATCCTTATGCAAACTCTTGTTGGCTCAGATGACCCACGCACCAGTGCTAAACACCCTATGGTGAAATATTCGACTTAGTGTCGCTTCTGCTATCTGAGATGTCATAGAGGTGAATTAATCATTTGCGGGTTTGCTGATTATCTCTTACTAAGTGCGCATGGCAGACGACATTATCGGTATTGATCTAGGTACGACAAACTCAGCAGTGGGGGTGGTAGAAAGTGGATTTCCTATCCTGCTGGCAGATGCCGATGGGAAGCGAATCACTCCAAGTGCGGTAAGTTACGGGAAGTCAGGTAATGATGTGACTGTGGGGTCTAAGGCACTGCGTATGCGTGGCGTGGCTGGTGCTGGAAATGTAGTCGTGACGAGTGCTAAACGGTATATGGGGAGCCGCTATGAGGAAGTAAAAGACGATGACTTCTGTGTGCCTCTCGCTAGCGATGCTCAGGGCAATGTTCTCTTCAAGCTTGATGAGTCAGGAAATACTATTTCACCCGAGCTGGTCAGTTCTGAAATTCTCAAACACCTGAAATCTGTCGCAGAAACTCAGCTTGGCCGTGAGGTGAGCAAGGCTATTATTACTGTGCCTGCCTACTTTAATGACGCGCAGCGTACAGCAACGAAGCGAGCTGGTGAGCTCGCTGGTCTAGAATTGATCCGTATTATTTCTGAACCAACTGCTGCTGCTCTTGCATACGGTCTGGATAAGCTCGATGAGTCATCACGCGTGATCGTCTATGACTACGGTGGTGGTACCTTTGATGTATCGGTGCTAGAGATCAAGGAAGGTGTTTTTCAAGTGCTCGCCACAGCTGGAGACACCCGTCTCGGTGGGGATAATATTGATGAAATAATCGGTCGTTGGTGTTGTGATGAAGTGGCTGGCTTAGATTATGATGAGTTAGGTAACCTAGAGCGTGAGCGTATCTTAGTGGCAGCGAGATTACTAAAGGAAAATCTTACTGATAGTGATGCTGAAACTGGCGAGTCATTACAGATTCCATTCTTTAGACCAGATATGAATGTCGATCTTACGCTGACACTGCAAAAATTTAACAAACTGATTCAGCGGGAGATTTCACGAACGACTAAGTACTGCAAGCAAGTTCTGTTAGATGCAGATCTAAAGGCAGATAGTATTGATAAAGTGATTTTAGTTGGCGGGACGACTAAGATTCCTGCGGTCAGAGATCTGGTTGATTCTATCTATGGCATGACGCCAGATACTAGCCAGCATCCCGATGAAGCAGTCGCTCTTGGTGCTGTGATTCAGGGTGGCATGCTTAGCGGTGCTCTTAGAGAAATGGTTTTGTTAGACGTTACACCATTGAGCCTAGGGATAGAGACTCTCGGCGGGCTGATGAATGTTATTATCCCTCGTAATACTACGATACCGTGTAAGGCTGGTGAGATGTTTACCAATGCGGTGGCTAACCAAGCATCGATGTGTGTGCGTGTACTCCAAGGTGAGCGCGAGATGGCTCGTGATAATTGGGAGCTAGGTCGTGTGGAGGTGAGTTTTTCACCATCACCAAAAGGGCAAGCGCGCATGGGGGTGCAGTTTTCGATTGATGAGAATGGCATCCTAGAGGTGCTCACCCGTGATGTGGAAACCAGTGAAGACACGATTTTAGAAATTGATAGTGCTGCCGTAGATGTCTCAGATGAGAAGGTGGAAAAAATGGTGACTGAGAGTGTGGACTACGCGTTCGATGATATGGCTGAGCGGGTCTTTACCGAGGCTAAGCTTAAGGCTGAAGAACTACTTCCTGCTGTAGATGCCGGTCTAGCTCAAGTCGCAGATGATATGGATCCGACTGATTTAAAAGAAATCAAAGCCTCCGTCGAAGCCGTCCGCGCAGCTCTCATTGGAGATAATGCAAACACGCTTAAAGCTGCAGTTCAAAAGCTAGACAAGTCTACTGAGCATATGGCAGCTATCCTGGTGGAGAAGGCAATGGAAGCCGCCCTGATGAGAAAGCTGGAGGGGTAGTTTTCGCTATGAAATGAGGGGGGCTTAGAGTGTTATGGTTTCGTCTTCATATGTTCCTGAGGCTATCCATTTGGTGCTCTTTTCTTCATTTATAAATGAGACATCACCTTTGATTTTCACATTTTCAGCAAATCTAACAGGTCCATTAATACTGATGCTGACAGCGTCTTTTAGTGATGGGGTGCCTAGTCCCTCGAGGCTATCGACTAGCTTGTATTCATCACTAAGGCTAACGATAGGCGGCTTAGAATCACGCGCTCTGATGAGGGCTATTCTGCCGTCGCTTTTTGTTTCATAAGCATCTGTTCTGAGCGCGAATAGGTCAGAAGTTGTCTTCACTGGGGCGAATCTAGACCGAGGTACGCAGATAGCTGAGGCTTCAGGGAAGCACTCAATCGCCGCACCCATCGCTACCTCTAGCTGATAGACTGCGGCGGATTTCTTATCGCGAGGATCAACTGTTTTAGAGCTAGTGATCATTGGTAATGGAATGAGTCCATCATGCTGTTCTAATGCTTCTTTGAGGGAGTCTAGACGTATCCAAAGGCTATTCGTATTGAAGAACTGGTGAATGCCTATATTTTGGAAATGCTTAAGGTCATCCTCTGGGCACTGAGCCACTTCGCGGAGGAGTAGCTGACTATCAGCATTTCTAACAGCGAGGTGTCCGCCTTTCTTGTCTGCCTCAGTGCGGTGAGTGACTTCCATGAGGAACGGGTTATCAGACTTTGCGAAATGGCTTAAAATGTTAGGCTCTAATATTGCACCTAAGTTGTCGGCATTTGAAACGAAGGCGTACTTGATGCCTTGGGAAAGAAGTTTATCCAGCCAGCCTGAGCCCTCGATAGCTGCGTAGAGATCTCCGTGTCCTGGTGGGCACCATTCTAGGCTTGGGTTATCTGGATGCTCTGCGGGAGCGAGTGTATTAGCATCAATTTTAGGAACCTGATTCTGCATCATTTCTACATCCTCGGCTGCGGCGAGGTTAAGGTCTTCGTATTGTTCCATGTGCTCTAGCGTTCCTTGTGAGGTGCTAAAGCTATTCATGAGAAGGCATTTTACTTCGGCTCCAGTGTGCTCACGCAGGTAGGAAATTTGATTCACGATGACATCGAGAAATGTAAGATCGCCTTTGACTGGGAGCAGGCTTTTGGCTTTCTGGAGTCCCATGCTAGTGCCGAGCCCGCCGTTGAGCTTGATCACGACAGTCTGAGCTAGTAGTCCAGGATCAAAAGCGGTGAAGTCGGCAGAGATGGAATCGAGGGTGGGGAGTTCTCTAACAGGGGAGATGCTCTCCTCCGGAATCATGCCTGTGTCTTCATTGACCAGGGCTTGATAATTACGCTCGAAAGATTTGATAGCGGCCTCGCATACGTTGGCTTGCTCCATCTTCTCTCTGAATAAAGTGAAATCGCTCATAGATAGAATGAACGCCTTTCTTCAGCATGAAGTCACGCAAATTGTTCAGAAATATACCTTAAAAAAATCACTTTTAATGCTTGTTTTCTAAGAAATAGCTAGGCTCATATCCACCGGAAATTCTACTTGCTGAAGTGCTTAGTCTCATTTAACTTAGGTTAATAAACTCACGTTCAACCACTACTATGAAATCATTTCCTACCAAACTGATAACTCTGTCTCTAGCCATCGCTATGTCCAGCATCTGTGTCTCCTGTAATACGGTCAATGGACTCGGCAAAGACTTCCAAAACATGGGCACGAGTCTAGAGAAGACCAGTAACTTCAGAGTCGGCGGCTCTAAGGCAGCTGCACAAGATATCCCAGGATACACAGAGGACCCATATCTCTTACCTGCGCAGTAAGTTCACCGGGGTTACCCCTGAAGGGAACTTCTGAAAACTCCCGATATTGCTGGTTCTGTTATTAGATTAGAAGGTTTGCAAGCAAAGCTTGTATGTTCAAAATACAACTCTTCGGGCAAAAAGAATAAACCTACGTATAGCTTCGTTCCATATTTGAAAGGGATACTTATCCCTTTCAAATATGCGCCTTGCTCTACTTGTTTTATTCTTTTGCATCAACATCGCTAGTTTCCAGAAATCCCCTGAATCATCATCTTTATCTCGAAGGTGTGAGCTGAAAGGTGAAGCCCTTTAGATACTCTGTCTCAGGAATAGCTGGTAGAATAGGGTGATCAAGACGCTGACCGTGGTTCTCAATGAGTCTCACAGTACGCTTCGCATCCACTGAGGCACTCACTACGTTCTTGAGGAATAGCTCGCGGCTTGCGTGGTGAGAGCAGCAGTAAGTAGACATGATTCCATTGTCTTCTAAGAGCTTAAGCCCGCGAAGATGGATCTCCTTATAGCCGCGCATCGCGTCATTGAGAGTCTTCTTATTACGGGTGAATGACGGTGGATCTAGGATGACGATGTCATACTTTTCCTTGCAGTTACTTAAGAAGTCGAAGGCATTCTGCTTGATGGCATTGATCTCCACTCCGTTGAGTTCTGCGTTTTTCTTAGTCGCTTCTATCGCTGACTCTGAGATATCTACTGCAGTCACGCTCTCAGCACCAGCCATAGCACAGGCTAGGGCGAAGCCTCCTTGGTTACAGAAACAGTCGAGTACACGCTTGCCTTTGGCGTACTTCATGATCGCTGCGTGAGCATCTAGCTGGTCTAGGTATAAGCCCGTTTTCTGACCATCTAGGAGGTCGATTTCAAAGATGATACCATTTGCAGTCACTGTGAATGGCCCTGGGTTCTCACCATATACCATCGAGATGTTAGGCTCTATTCCTTCCGCCTTTAACATCGGTGAGTCATTACGTAGGATGATAGACTTCGGTGCAAGTAGATCCACGAGGACATCGATGATGATCTGCTTATTCTTCTCCATGGCGAGCGTCAGCGTCTGAAGAACGAGGTGATCTTCATATCGGTCTACGATGACACCTGGGAGAGCATCGGACTCACTCCAGATGATGCGGCAGAGATCGATGTTCACGCCTGAGTTCTTGCGTAGCTCTATTGCTTGGGAAATTCTGCGGGTGAAAAATTCAGCGTCGAGCTTCTGCTTTCTACGTGAGATGCGGCGGGCTACGATCTGTGACTCGGGGTTATAGATAGCCGAGCCTAAAGGGCGGTCTTTATAATCCTTCATCGAGATGACTTCACCAGGCTCAGGGTTTCCGAATGTCTTGAGAATTTCTGAAGAATAGACCCAGTCGTGGCCGTGAAATATACGTGAACGGGGCTTGATGATTATACCTGGCATAGCGGACTATTAGTTGAGCGTGTTACTGAGGTCAATGTGATTATCGACTCAGTGGAATTTGGTTCTAAGCTTCTGGCTTTTGATATCTGAGCTGGTGCATCGGCTTGCCCTCAGCTTCCCATTGGACTTGGAAATCTGTCTTCGGGTAGAAGAACGTGTCGTCATTCCACTCTAGTTTGGTGAATTTTTTAAACGTATCCATCTCCTCGCAGACCCACTCAAAGTACTCTGGGTGGTCAGTCTTGAAGCAGAACTCAGCACCTGGCTTGAGCACCTTGTCGATGCAGTTTAGGAAATCTTGCTGGACCAGTCTACGGCGGTGGTGTCTCGCCTTTGGCCATGGATCTGGGCAGAGTAGGTGTAGCCGATCAATAGAATTTTCAGGAAACAAGTACTCAATAGTGTACTTACTCTCCAGTCTGAGAACCTTACAGTTCTTAAGACCCGCTCTATCTGCTTTCTTAGCCACCTTTTTAACACGGCCTAACAGACGCTCTATTCCGAGGAAATTCCGCTCAGGGTACTTCTGAGCCATCGCTATGAGAAATGAGCCATCACCGCAGCCGAGGTCGACTTCTAGTGGCGCTCCATTGTCGAAAATCTCATCAGTAGTGAACTGTGCAAAGTAATCACTAGGCATGAACTCACAGTTCTCAGGTTCGCGTTGTTTCATTTCTTCCATGGATGCATTCTGTATCAGTCTGCTAGAAATTTGCAAGCACCCGCCAATTAATAGAGAGCCTTAATTTACGGACAGCTCGTGTTTTATTACACTGAGGCAATAGAGAGTAGCCGTCTCTACGCGAAGTACAATGTCACCTAGCGAGACTGGCAGGTAATCTGCAGCGATGATCTTCTGATACTCAGAATCTGAGAAGTCTCCCTCGGGGCCGATGAGGAAGCTCGCTGAATTCTTCGCCATATTCTGGGTGAATATTTCATGCATAGGCTGACTCGCAGGTAGAAGAGCTGCTACTAAGTTTAGTTCCGCGGCATGTGTTGAATGCGTGATCCAGTCGGTAAATTTCTGCACAGGGAGGATAGTCGGTAAATAGTTCTGACCACATTGCTTACATGCTTCCAGTGCGATACGTTGCCATTTCGTCATCTTCTTATCCATCTGCTCTGGTCTTGCTACCGTGTTCTCAGTGATCAATGGCTGGATAGAACAGATACCTAGCTCGACCGCCTTCTGAACGATCAATTCCATATTGCCCCCCTTAGGGATAGACTGGATGAGGTGTATCTCTGCGGCTTTGGCTGTTTGCATTGGCTCAGAGGTGAGATTTATCATTACTGAGTCCTTAGCTAGGGTCGTTATTTCCCCCTGAGCCGCTAGTCCCTGGCCATCGAAGATCTCTACCAGATCGCCTTCCTTAGAGCGGAGCACACGGGAGCAGTGATGTGCCTCATCACCCTTAAGCTCTAGTTGGCCAGCCTGTGCAGATTTCCACTGATCAGCCGGAAAATAATACCTACTCATTGAATTCATGGTTCCATCTACTTCTAGATCCCGCTTGCAGTCAAGTCAGATGGCTACATCTAGTAGAGTAGCGTGCAATGTATTTCTCTTATGTTTAGCGAATTAGAATGGCTTAATCTAGGTCTGTATGAATTTCTTTTAAATAGAAGAAAAAAGAGCTTGCAACCTGAGCTGATTTGTTGCAATTTCCCGCCGTCCTGCACGACCTCGCAAGAGAAAACGCAAGACGACACCATGAACGCCGGATTAGCTCAGTTGGTAGAGCAGTTGATTTGTAATCATCAGGTCGTCAGTTCGAATCTGACATCCGGCTCCATTTAAACCCTTTATCCATAACGGATTGAGGGTTTTTTATTTTATGCGGGTTTTACAACAGGTAACCCTTAGAGGTAACCCACCCTTGTTTAATCGCTACATTTATGGAGTATGAGATTATGAACGGTAAGCGTCTTTAAATTGGCCGTAAGCGGGTGCGCAGGCTGATGAATCTGTTAGGAATTAAGGCAATGGTTCCTCAGCCTGGGACAAGTATGCGTAATAAGTCTCACAAGATTTATCCTTACTTGCTGAGAGATCATGAAGTGACTTATGCAGATGAGGTTTGGTGCACGGATATTACTTATATTCCAATGCCTAGAGGTCATGCTTATTTGATCGCAATTATGGATTGGCATACTCGCGCTGTTCTATCTTGGGAGGTTTGCAACACGATGGATTCTGCGTTTTGTAAACGAGCTCTGAGACGAGCATTTGATCTAACAGGTCGCCATCCTAAGATATTTAACACTGATCAGGGCAGCCAATTTACTGGTAAAGAATGGATCTCAGAGCTGAAGGGTCGTGGGATTGAGATTAGTATGGACGGTAAGGGTTGTTGGCGAGATAACGTGTTTATCGAGCGACTCTGGCGCAGTATCAAATATGAGAAATTACGACTCTGGAGCTATAGCACGGTGCCCGAGCTACAAGGTCTGGTGAGTGAGTGGATGGAATTTTACAACCATCATCGCCGACATCAAGCATTAGACAACAAACGACCCTGGGAGGTTTATATGAGCTATTTCAAAGAAGTGGCTTAGTACTAATGGCAATGAAAGGAGGGGGCTGGGGCTCCGAATTTGGGAAGTTGAAGACCTCTATTCCGCTACGCTCCATTCCGGTCTTCAGCTTCCCAAATTCGCTCTTATCCAGAGATAACTCTTGAAGGTGAGGGCTGCATAAACTAAACAAAATCAACGGCATTAAGAATAGATCGATTTTTCAATATAAACAGGTTTTTACTGGCAACGATAAGGAGGCCACTTCTGTTAAAAACGTGACGTTCAGCGTGCTTGGTAGATCGAGCTGATGGAATGCTGTTAGATCTTCTTTGCGTGACCGTAATGCTAGTGCAGCGGCGGCGTTACGCTCACTCAGAAAGTCCATCAGATCTTCAAAGGCTTCGTCCCCAGCCTCTCTACCTTCTGCATCACGGAGACGGCTGTTGTAGCGGTCAAATTCTGCTCTGTCACGGGTGCGGAGCTTATCTCTAGTGTGGCGTTGCATGTGGATGAGGCATTCTTGTTGAATAGCGTTTGGCCAGTGCTTTTTGACGGCTTTTTTTAATCGCTTTACTGGCTCTTTTTCGCCGTCTAGGTAAACGCTGCCTTGTTCGCTTCCAGCTCGCTTGTATTCGCTTTCTGAAGGCTTGTGTTTAGCTCCGCAGAGGAGATTCACTTCTTGCTCCATTGCATCGTATAGAGCCATCCAGACGCTTTGACGGAGCGTTTGCTGTAGTAATTCCACGGCCTCGTGTTCAGAGGCTTGCGCTAGTGTATTTCTTAAGTTAGTTTCATTCATGGTTGTTGGTTATTTTTATTGTTTGTTTCAAAGCCATGTTAACGCATGGTATAACAATTAACCAACAGCCTATTTTAACGACTCAGGGGACACTTCCAACTTATCAGCTATGCGCGAAAACGCAGGCTTGAGTATTCGCGAATTAGCTCGTCAGCTTAAAACGAATCATACCAATGTCGTAAACTGGGAAAAATCTAATTGGGTTACTAAAACCGAGTTCATAGCTCCCCTTTCTGTTATCTTGGGTGTTTCTATCGAAGAGTTACTTGCTATGCCTAAGCCTCGTAAAACTCAGACTCCTGGA
>CALJOJ010000087.1 GCA_937981665.1 uncultured Rubritalea sp. | reverse complement strand
AAGCCTAGTGACAAGGCTCACCTAGGTCCGGTTACCATGTGACGAAGCGTATGGAACGCGTTGAAGGTGCTGAATGTGTTGTAAATAGGTCGGGTCAGCGCAGCCCCACCCTCAGCAGGAAGCTCAATCAGTATGAGCACGTAGCACATCCTCCTGCGTTGTCAATATTTGGAGGAAGTGTGAGTCTCTTCACTGAAAACATCGCATGCCCCGCAGACACGCTCGGGAAGTTGAATTTGAAGTTAAGACTATCGGACAACCGACAGCCAAGAAAACGGGCGTTTTCTAAAAAAGACGTTCACCCCGTTTACTTTGTAGTGGTGACACCACAGCTTGAAATCCGTGACGGGGAGTTCCGCCACGAAGCAGTCGATCTTTAGGAGATCCACCAATATTGGAGGGTGGCTTCATGGCCTTTAACTCTCAAGACGACGAGAAAACTCGTACAATCGGATTGGACCAAGCTATCATAGGTGGTGGTCTGGCGTCTTCCCGCAATTCCTATATTCAGCGTGGGTGTCTGGCACTGGCGGGTCCGGCGAAACACGTGCTTCAATCCAAAAAAATAGTGAGCGGATACACAGCAGGATCGCAATTTTTTTTTCTGCCGGAAAAACATGCACAAGCCCTGTACATAGACGAACAAAACGCACATTTCATGAACCAAGTATAACCCTTTGTGGCTGAAATAACTGTAGATGGCGCACAACAATGGAGAGGACACTTTCCAGCCGTTCGAGCTCCATATGAGTTACGAAGTAGGACCTTGACGCGATGCTGAAAAGTACGCTGTAATGAGGCATCGATGGCAAAAAGAGGCGATCGACATGCGCCCGAGCAGTCGTGTCGCACACCAGCTGTCATAACTGCGCAGCAAGTACGGGGTGTAGACTAGATTACACTTTCAGCTTGCCTTCCAGAGAAGCTGTACAAGGCTAGCTCGAGCGCGACCGCTCGCGTGCCCTCATCGATCCATCCATCGGCCTAGAACAGCGGTACCAATGGCAGTAATGGCAGCAAGTTAGCAAACAGCAGGAGCAGCGGCAAGAGCAGCAGCCTCGGCTGGGGGCCCTCCAATTTTCGACCACGTGAGAAGTGACGGAATTAGAACGGAAAACTAGACAGCAGCTATACTCGTGAGCAGGAGCCTGAGGACGTTTCTGGAACGCAGGTTTGCGACACTGGCTCCCTTGAAACATTGCCCGAGTCGTCTTCGGTGCCTGGCCGTTTCCTATTAATGGCAGCATCGGTTTCCGTTCTGTTTTCGGTTGCTAGATGCCGTTGTCCTTCCTTTTATCACACCAGGCATCAGGCTTGGCATCCGTCCATGCCCGCTCATTTGTTCGGTAGCCGAAGGAAGGGACAGCGCACGGACAAACACACAGAGCCGCTGACCTCGAGGTCTTCCATGCTGATGACCGCGCCCTCCCGATCTTCCGTCTGAATGTACTGAACGAAGGCACCCGGTCCGTACACGCCAAACGACCCTTGGATGTTGTGCTGGTTGTGCTGGTTGTGTTTGAGCTACCTGAGGTGGCTGCGATATAGTTTGGCCAGCTCTTAGGAGAGGCACTGTAACTGGGTTTGCACTCGTTACGTTAGTTCCAGGTGTCAACAGACCAGTAGCCCTAGGTTTACCCGTTATTAGGGTAGTAGCTGCTGATTTACCAGTTAGGAGGGCTGGGGAGGCTGCAGCTGCAGAGGCACGAATAGCTGGTGACGCACTATGTGTATTTTCAAGAAATGCTGAAGCGAGAGGGGTTGCTATGTTAGATGGTTCAGAAGATACAGTAGGTGTAGCAGGGACTGGAGGGACTGGAGGAGGTGACTGAGGACGCTTAGGTGGGCGTGCGGGCGGCTGCATCGGCTTATCTGAAAAGAGGCCAGTTACATTTCTAGCCGCAATCCATTTTTCGTCGATCTCTTCGGTCCAAACTAGAGTTTCTGGTTTAATCGTGTCGCTGTTGGCTAGTACTTGAAGTTTTTTAGATGTAATTGGGCCTTGCTGATCGTCTGCAGCATCGATGTAGAACCATTGTTGATTACTCATTGTGTTTTAGTGTTAGTTGATTTTTTTTGTCCAGCACTTGATTTGCTTTTGAACGTTCGAGATGCTTGGAGCTCCTACGTTGGTTCTAGCTTCTAGAGCTGTTTGAAGGTTGAAGATATCTTTAGTATCTGCTCCGTAGTGTTCAGATATCTTGTTGAGGTCTAGTTCATCTAAGGGAGTGTTTTCTTGTACGCTTACAGCTACTGCTTTGCCGACTAACTCGTGAGCGCTACGAAAAGGAACTCCGTTTTTCACCAGGTAGTCTGCCAGATCTGTGGCTAGGAGGAGCGGGTCACTAGCGGCGGCTTTGCAAGTGTCAACATTGATTTGCATGTCGGCAATCATTTCTGTGTTAACACTAAGAGCTAACAATAGTGTATCAATAGAGTCAAATAGTGGTTCTTTGTCCTCCTGTAGGTCTCTATTGTAGGTTAGTGGAAGACCTTTCGCCGCGGTAAGGAGGGAGACTAGGTTGCCATAGAGTCTACCCGTCTTTCCACGAGTGAGCTCGCAGACGTCTGGATTTTTCTTCTGAGGCATGAGCGATGAACCAGTAGTGTGGGCATCGCTTAGTGTGGCAAATCCAAATTCACTAGAGCACCAGAGGATTAAGTCTTCTGAGAGGCGAGAGAGATGAGTGCCAATAAGGGCGAAGTCAAAGAGGAGCTCCATGATGTAGTCACGGTCAGAGATCGCGTCCATGGAGTTTGTTGTAATGCTGTCAAAGCCTAGTTCAGCAGCTATTTGCTCTCTATCTAGGTTGATAGTAGAACCAGCAAGAGCACCTGATCCAAGAGGTGATACATTGAGCCGCTTTCTGGCATCTGCAAGGCGATCAAGGTCACGGGCAAACATTTCCACATAGGCGAGGAGGTGATGGCCTACTGTGACTGGCTGCCCTCGCTGAAGGTGAGTGTATCCAGGGATGAATGCAGCTGCGTACTGCTCGGCTTTTCCTAGTAGTGAGCGCTGAAGGTCTTTAAGGTGCTCGGAAATGTTGTCAACTTGCTCACGGCAGTAGAGTCTGGTGTCAGTGGCGACTTGATCGTTTCTTGAGCGAGCAGTATGGAGCTTGCCGCCTGCCGCCCCGATGCGAGTGGTGAGTTCTGACTCGATGTTCATGTGGATGTCTTCAAGTTCTATTGAGAACTTAAAGTTACCAGCGTCGATATCTTTTTCGATGCCGCGTAGCCCTGTTTCAATTTGATTAAATTCCTCTTCGGTAAGAAGCTTAGCTTTCACCTGAGCACGCGCATGTGCGATAGAGCCAGCGATATCATGCTTATAGAGTCTCCAATCATAAGAGATGGACTCGCCATATTGTTGTACTAAATCTGCTGTCGCTTGAGCGAATCTACCTTTCCACATACGTAAATTAATAAACAAGGAATTTTACATATGCACGCTTTTTTTTAGACGGCAGGAAACATTGCGGTAAAAAGAGTTAAGCGTTTTAGATATGTTAACTAATTAGTAATCTAGTTGGGTGCTCTAGCGTTTAATTATGAATTAGTTATAGGACTTTGTGAAATTTTTCACAAATTCACTTGATCGAAGTGTCAGTAATGGTTATTGAACCGCTGTCGCATATTTAACGACACACTTAATTTTTAAACAAAATGAGCAAGATTTTATCAACACTATCACTTCTCGCGTTAATAACAGGCGTTGCTTGTGCCGAAGGCGGCCACCAATTGACTCCAGAATCTAACGTCTTAGTGGGGAGTCGAGATGGTTTGGCTATCACTAACTCAATGGTCATGGTTTGGCTGGCAACAGGTATCATCGTTTTGTTCTGCCAAGCAGCTACGAAGAAGATGAGTATGATTCCTGTAGGTTTTCAAAACTTCGCAGAGTGGATCATCGAGTCACTTTATAACTTCTTCGAGGGTATCCTTGGTGAGCATTTAGTGAAGCGTACATTTTGGTTCTTCGGTGGCACATTTCTTCTTATCCTTATTTCTAACTGGCTGGGTCTTATTCCAGGAGTTGGTACTATAGGTGTCCAGGGTGAAGATGGTAGTGTGAACTATCTTCTTCGTGGTGGTAATGCTGATATTAATGTAACAGCGGCGATGTCTGTAGTATTTGCTGTTCTATGGTTCTACTGGGCATTTACTGAGAATGGTACAAAAGGTTTCTTCGCTCATATCTTTGCTCCTAAGGGAGACTTCTCTGGTGTGATGAAGTTTGGAATGATCGCTATTTTCTTCCTTGTGGGTTGTCTCGAGATTATCTCTATCTTTATCCGTCCTGTAGCTCTTAGTTTCCGTCTCTATGGTAATGTTTTCGGTGGTGAGCAGACTCTAGAATCACTCATGGCACTCGGTGGTACATATTTCGCATTCGCTCCAGCGCTTCCGTTCATGTTCATTGAGGTTCTCGTAGGTCTTGTACAGGCTCTCGTATTCACCCTACTCAGTGCGGTATTCCTTAAGTTGATCTGTGACCATGGTGATCACGCTGAGGATCATTAGTATTTCATGAAATAAATTTAAACACTTTCGGATGTCAGACCATAGCAAAGACGGTGGGGGCATCTGGACAACAACAACTAAATTAACAACAAATAAACTAACATTATGTTCACAACAAAAGTATTAGTCGTAGCTCTTGCAGCTCTAGGTGGTGCACTCGGTATTGGATTCCTCGGCGGTAAAGCAGCTGAAGCAACTGGCCGTAACCCAGGAGCAGCAGGTCCTATCCTTACACTATCAATCATTCTTGCAGCGCTTATCGAGGGAATCTTCATTCTCTCAGCATTCGCGGTTTCAGTTTAATTATTGAACGTAAGAATCTATTTTTTGAGTGCCGTTCATAATGAGCGGCACTCAATATCACAATTTATAAATCAACTCGTAAGACACAACAAACAATGTTCACAGTATTAGCAGCAAACGCATTTACAAAAATTTTAAATGACTTCGGTGTAACAGGACCACTGTTTATTGCGCAGGTAATTAATTTTATCATTGTGCTGTTCGTGTTGAAGAAATTCGCTTTTGGACCTATTCAAGCAATGCTAGAGCAGCGCAAGAATAGAATCGCTGAAGGTGAAGAGAAGCTAAAGCGCATCGAAACTCAGCTCGCTGAGTCAGAAGAGCGCACTACTGCAGCTATCGAAGAGGCTAATGGCACAGCTAAGCGTCTCATCGAAGAAGCTCAAGAAAGTGCATCTGCAATTTCTGAGCAGAAGACCCAAGAAGCAATCGCTTCTGCACAGGGGATTCTCGCTAAGGCAGAAGAAGCAGCTAAAGCAGAGCGTGCTCAGATGGTAACTGAACTCAAGCAGGACTTCGGTCGTCTTGTAGCAGCTACTACGGCTAACGTTACTGGTAAGGTTCTCAACGATGATGACAATAAGCGCATCAACGAAGAGGCTGTTGCATCTATCAAAGGCTAGCACTCAGTATATTCTCACAACAAAATTTCTCAACGTCCGACACATCTAATCACATGAAAGTAAGCAAAGACGCAATCGCAGCAGGTAAGCGCCTATTCAGACTCTGTAATGAAAATAACAGCCTGGATGAAGATAAGCTACGTAAAGTAATAAAAGCTATCTCAGAAAGAAAGCCAAGAAACTATCAAGGTATCTTAGTGACGCTTCACCGCCAAGCGCGACTCTATCTGGCTCAACGACACGTGATCATCGAAAGCGCTCAGCAGTTAGATAAAGCTACTGGGCAAGATATCTGTAACAAGATGACAGCTGAACATGGTGAAGGACTCACATTCGAATATAAAATCACTCCTGCCTTATTAGGCGGAATTCGCATCCGTAAGGGTGACGATGTTTGGGACGGCTCAGTAAAAGCTCGTCTCGATAAAATCGCTAACGCATTTTAAAGTAAGGCAATAAAGTAACCATTTAACCAATCTAACAACTCAAATAAACATATAGTTATGAGCAGCATTCTTCAGGAACTAGAACAGGAAATCGCAAACGCATCGACTTCCGCAGGTAAATCAAATGTAGGTGTCATCCGTGAAATAGGTGATGGTGTGGCTAAAGTAGAGGGTCTTAGTGACTGTCAGCTTAACGAGATGATCTCATTCCCTGGTGGAGTGACTGGTCTCGCGATGAACCTTGAAGAAGGTGAAGTCGGAGCGGTTCTTCTCGGTGAGTACCTGCACCTCAAAGCTGGAGACGAGTGCCAGACTACAGGTAAGCTACTTTCAGTTCCAGTAGGTGAAGCACTTCTTGGACGTGTGATCGATACTCTTGGAGTACCAATCGACGGCAAAGGTGACATCGAAGCATCTGCTCAGTATCCAGTTGAGAAGCTTGCACCTGGTATCATTAAGCGTAAGTCAGTATCTGTTCCAGTGCAGACTGGTATCATGGCGATTGACGCTATGGTTCCAATCGGTCGTGGACAGCGTGAACTTATCATTGGTGACCGTGGTACTGGTAAGACTACGATCGCGATTGACGCAATCATTTCACAGTCAAACCAGAACAAGGCAGCAGCCGCTGGTAAACTTAAGGACCATGCTCCACTTTACTGTATCTACGTAGCGATCGGTCAGAAGGCATCTAACGTAGCACGTATCCAAGCGACTCTCGAAGAAGCTGGTGCAATGGAGTACACTACTATCGTAGCAGCAACAGCAGCTGACTCAGCAGCTAATCAGTACTTAGCACCTTACACAGGTTGTGCAGTAGCTGAGTACCTTATGGATCAGGGTAAAGAGTGTCTCATCGTATTTGATGACCTTTCTAAGCACGCTGTAGCTTACCGTCAGGTATCACTCATTCTAAAGCGTCCTTCAGGACGTGAAGCATATCCTGGTGATGTTTTCTACCTTCACTCAAGACTTCTTGAGCGTTCAGCACGTCTTTCAGAGAATGCTGGTGGTGGTTCACTCACTGCGCTTCCTATCATTGAAACACAGGCTGGTGATGTATCTGCATACATTCCAACTAACGTTATCTCTATCACAGATGGACAGATTTTCCTTGAGACTGATCTGTTCTACCAGGGTATCCGCCCAGCTATTTCAGTTGGTCTTTCCGTTTCCCGTGTTGGTTCTGCAGCGCAGACTAAGGCGATTAAGAAAGTATCAGGGACTACTAAGCTCGACCTCGCTCAGTTCCGTGAACTTCAGGCGTTCGCTCAGTTTGGTTCAGATCTTGATGATCAGACTAAAGGTAAGATAGAGAAAGGACTCAGAATTGTTGAGCTATTCAAGCAGGACCAATACTCACCTAAGTCTATGCAGATGCAGGTAGCAGTTCTATTCTCTATGCAGAACGGATACTTTGATGATGTAGCTGTAGATCGCATCGAAGAGTGCCAGGCAGCTCTTGAAGAATACTTAGAGACTCGTAAGTCAGATGTTCTTCAGCTTATCGCTGATGAGAAAGCAATGACTGACGGAGTAAACGACGGTCTTCACGCTGCGCTTAAGGACTTTAAAAGTTCTTGGAAGTAAGTAATTTGAAAAGCACTGCGACACCTAAATCTCGCAGTGCTTAACTGCTAACTACCACAATTTAACTACTTTTTAAATAACACATGGCAAACCTCAGAGACATCCGCCGGCGCATAAAGTCGGTAAAAAACACAGCACAGATTACACGTGCGATGCAACTTGTTGCTGCGGCTAAAATGAAAAAAGCCCAGGACCAAGCTATCGCTGGTCGTGAGTATGCTGATCAGCTTAACCAAGTCCTCGTTAACCTTAAGGAAAACGTGAACGAAGAATCTCATCCGCTTCTTGAGAAACGTGATGGTGATAAGACTCTTACTCTTGTCATTTCAACAGACAAAGGTCTTTGTGGTGGTCTTAATGCAAACTTACTTAAACTCGTTACTAAGCAACATAACAGCGGGACAGAATACGTCACAGTCGGTAAGAAGCTTCGTCTCCAGCTAGAGAAGACGGGGAATGACATCAAAGCTGATTTTCTTATAGAAGATCCAGTAGCATTTGCTGCAGCTCGTCCTATTGCTAAGCTCCTCACAGAGCAGTTCCTCTCAGGGGACTATGATATGATTAAAGTCTGTTTTACTAATTTCGTTTCCACTCTTGTGCAGACACCTCATTGTTCACAGCTTCTTCCTATCGAGTCAGATAAGCTCGCTGAGAAGCAAGACTACGAAGGTGTAGGTAAAGAAAAGGTAGGTGAGACTGATCACGGTGCTGCGATGGAGAATGACTACGAGTTCGAACCATCACCAGAGAAGGTACTTGATACACTTCTTCCTCAGTACCTTAACTTCCAGATCTATCAGATGATATTGGAGTCACGTGCATCTGAGCATTCAGCTCGAATGGTATCCATGAAGGCTGCTACTGATAATGCGAAGAACATGATCGATGATCTAACTCTCGACTACAACAAGCTCCGCCAGGCGGCAATCACCTCTGAGCTTCTCGAAATCACCACGGCTATGAAAGCAATGGAATAGCAATGATTTCGCACCCCATTTTAAAAATTAAAAATTTAACACATAAACCAAATTAAAAATATGAGTAACTTAGGAAAAATCGTTCAGGTAATCGGCGCCGTTGTGGATGCTGACTTCTCTGGAGCAACTAACATTCCAGCTATTTACAACGCACTTGAGATCAACTTCGATCTTCAAGGTGTACCAACCAAACTTGTTCTCGAAGTGCAGCAGCACCTTGGTGACGGATGGGTTCGTGCTATTGCGATGAGTTCTTCAGACGGCCTTAAGCGCGGTCTTGAAATCGTTGACACAGGTGCTGCTATCACTGTGCCAGTTGGTGACCAGGTTCTCGGACGTATCTTTAACGTAACAGGTGATCTCGTAGACGAGAACGTACCACTTCCAGACGCTGATAAGCGTGCTACTATTCACCGCGCAGCTCCTAAGCTCGTAGATCAGGCATCATCTGCTGAGATCCTCGAGACGGGAATCAAGGTGATCGACCTTATCTGCCCATTCCTTAAGGGTGGTAAAGTTGGAGCATTCGGTGGTGCTGGTGTTGGTAAGACCGTTGTTATCATGGAGCTTATTAATAACATTGCTCTCGGTCACGGTGGTTACTCAGTATTTGCTGGTGTAGGTGAGCGTACTCGTGAGGGTAACGACCTTTACTGGGAGATGATCGAGTCTAACGTTATTCAGACAGAAAAAGATGAAAAAGGTCATCCTAAACTAGATGAGAATGGTAACCCTATTCTTGCACCTGGTTCTAAGGTAGCACTAGTTTACGGTCAGATGAACGAGCCTCCAGGAGCTCGTCTCCGTGTTGCTCTTTCAGCACTCACCATGGCTGAGCACTTCCGTGATGAAGAAGGTCAGGATGTTCTTCTTTTCGTTGATAACATTTTCCGTTTCTCTCAGGCAGGTGCTGAGGTGTCAGCGCTTCTTGGACGTACTCCATCAGCGGTTGGTTACCAGCCTACACTCTCTGAGGAGATGGCAGGACTTCAGGAGCGAATCACTTCTACTAAGAAGGGTTCTATTACTTCACTTCAGGCGGTTTACGTCCCTGCGGATGACTTGACTGACCCGGCTCCGGCTAACACGTTCGCTCACCTTGATGCGACTGTCGTACTTGAGCGTGGACTTGCTGAGCAGGGACTCTTCCCAGCAGTTGATCCACTCGCTTCTACTTCAAAGGCGCTTTCAGCTGATGTTATCGGTGAAGAGCATTACAAAGTAGCTCGTGGCGTACAGAACATCCTTCAGAGATACAAAGATCTTCAGGACATCATTGCGATTCTTGGAATGGACGAACTCTCAGACGAAGATAAGATGAGCGTATACCGTGCACGTAAGATTCAGCGTTTCCTCACTCAGCCATTCCATGTTGCTGAAGTATTCACTAACGTTAAGGGTGTATACTCTAAGTTAGAAGATACAGTGAAAGGGTTTGCAGAGATCCTCGAAGGTAAGTGGGACGATGTGCCAGAAGGTAACTTCTACATGAAGGCCGGCATCGAAACCGTGTCACGCGACTAATTTTGATCTTCAAGGTGGAGGTTCAGGCTTCCACCTTGGTTGACTTTAAATACAATTCAAACTGAAACAATGCTTCTACTAGAAATCGTAACCCCAGAGAAGAAAATCTTCTCGGACTCAGTCTCAGACGTATACCTACCAGGTGCCGAAGGTGAGATGGGTGTGTTAGAATTACATGCTGCTCTCGTTACTGCGCTTAAGCCAGGCGAACTTCGTTATGAAAAGGACGGTAAGATTCACGAGCTAGCTATTGGTTCAGGCTTCGCAGAGGTGACTCAGGAGAAGGTGTCTGTCCTAACTGACTCAGCATTCGGTGAAGACGATATTGATGAAGCTGCAGAAGAGGAAGCGATGAAGCGTGCAGAAGAGAAGTATGCTGAAGTATCTGAAAAAGATGCTGAAGAAGCTGCTCATCTCCAAGCAATGATCGCGACTAATGCGGCAAGACTAGAGCTTAAGCGTAAGCATAAGTAAGGTTTTTCCTCTCTTCTCGATTAATCATTTTTAAACCTCAGTAGAGTGATCTACTGAGGTTTTTTGCGTGTGCCCGGCAGGGCACACTGACTTGGGGGTTAAAGTCCCCTGTGGGCTCGGCAGAGAGAACCACTAGCAGACAGCAAGGTTAAGATCGTGAGATCTTGGCTGAAGGAAGCTGATAAGCAAACCATTGCCCTGATGAACAA
>CALJOJ010000086.1 GCA_937981665.1 uncultured Rubritalea sp. | reverse complement strand
AAAGTGCGATCGAGGAGGTTCTCAAAGAATGGTGGAGCAAAGCGCAAGGCTTCCGCTCATTATTTAGCAACTCGTATATTCGCTCTGAACTAAACGCTATTTAGAAATCATTTAAGCACTATTTCAAACTAGAAATGGTATTATTTTATCACAGGATCTTTGTTTATTATTGCGATGTCTCTGATCTGTATTTCACAGAAGAACGCGAAGGCGGCATCATTTATTGATAATGTTCTCAAGGTTCTGGTCGGAGTGATTGTCATTTGTTTCATGGCGATGGTCGTGACTTTGATCTCAAAGGGAGCGGTGCACTGGGGGAGCTTATTCTCAGGACTTATTCCAGATGTCACTGCACTTTTCTGGCCTACTGATCAGATAGCCGCCGCAATTTCTGAGACTGGTGATACGAGCTTCTGGACAGAGTACGTCACTGGTGAGCAGCGTACTAAGATCATTGCAGCGTTCGGTACTGCGGTGGGGATTAATATGACTTTTCTTCTTCCGTATTCATTGAGGAAAAAAGGCTGGGGGAAAGAGCATCGTGAGCTATCTCGTTATGATCTAGCTCTGGGATTATTCATTCCATTTATCCTTGGTGCGTCAGCGTTAGTGATCGCATCAGCGGCATCATTTCATGCTAAGTATGCAGATGCTCTTGGTGATAACGGTAAGCCGCTTCCAGGGATGGAAAATGCATATTATAAGGTAGTGAATATGAAACTAGCATCGACGATTGAAGGGTATAAGAAACTGGATGTCATTCAAAAAACTGAACTAAGAGATGCACTTCCACTCGAAGAAAAGCGGCTTGTTGGAATGCTATCTAACAGAGGGGCGAAAAATCTAGCTGCTTCACTCGAGCCCTTTCTTGGGAAGCATTCTCAAACGATCTTCGGTATCGGTGTGCTTGCGATGGCAGTTTCTACACTACTAGTGCACATGATGATGAATGGCTATGCGATCAGTGAGGCGTTTAACAAAGTAGGTAATACGAAATACTTTATTCTCGGTGCTACTATGCCAGCCGTAGCAGGATTTTTCTCGCCTTATCTCTGGAGTGGAGATGCAAAGGCGGCAATGGCGATACCTGCATCAGTAATGGCTACAACCTTATTACCAATCGCTTACCTTGGCTTCTTACTTCTTATGAACTCACGCGCTGCACTTGGCGATGAACTACCTAAGAAAAGAGGGCTTATCAATGTGTTAATGATCTTCGCTGCAGGTGCCGCTACATTCGCATCTGTTTGGAATTTAATAGGAAGATTTAAAAGCTCAGATTCATACGCTCATTACTTTGGTTTATTCAGTATGATAGCTCTAGCGGCTCTTGCGCTCATCGGAATATCTGGCTTTATAAAGCGTAATAAGGTAGCTTAAATATCATGAAACATCTTTTAATCAGTATAGGGGTTCTCACTACTTGTTTTGCCCAGGCAGAGCAGGCTAGCGAGAAGCCAAACATCTTGCTCATCTGTATAGATGACTTGCGCCCTGAATTACCGTCATTTGGTAAGGATTATATTCACGCTCCTGCTATGGAGAAGTTATTCACTCAAGGTCGCCTTTTTAAGCGTCACTATGTACAAGCTCCGACTTGTGGGTCTTCACGCTTTGCTCTGCTAACAGGTATTTATCCTGATAATAAAAAGCGCCTTGAAAACGGTGCTATTGTCTCACATGATCATAAAGCTCAGCCATCTTTCCCAGCATGGTTTAAGTCACATGGCTACACGACAGTAGCGGTAGGAAAGGTGTCACACTACCCAGGTGGAAATACTGGTAAGGACTGGAATGATATCAGTAAGCCAGAAATGCCAGAGGCCTGGACACGAAGTGCTAACCCTAGTGGTGAATGGAAGAATGCTAAAACACTAATGCACGGATATGAAAGCGGTAAAGGTAGCGAACGAGGCGTAACGCCAGTCATAGCAGCATTAGAAGATGTTCGTTACCCAGACGATGCGATCATGGATCTCTTCAACACAGAACTCGACTCATTAGCTAAGCAAGATGAACCTTGGTTACTAGCAGTCGGTCTATTACGCCCGCATCTCCCTTTCGCTTGTGAAAAAGAATTTTTAGATATTTACAAGAATAAGACCATCCCAAACTATAGCACACCCAAGCCGCCAAAGGGTGATGAGTGGCATGCTAGTGGCGAATTCAATGGTCAATACTTAGTCTCTGAAAATCCTAATAAAGACGCAGCATACGCAGAGCTAGTTAGGAAGCACTACGCAGCTTGTATCTCATCCTCTGATCGTCATGTAGGAGACATTCTTGAAAGGCTTGAAAAATCTGGCCAGGCTGAAAATACGATCATCATCCTCTGGGGTGACCACGGCTGGCATCTCGGCGAAAAGCAGATATGGGGGAAACACACACTCTACGAAGTAGCTCTCCATTCACCACTATTTATCAAGACTCCAGATATGGTGAAAGCTGGTGTACCTACTGAACGAGTTGTAAACAGCGTAGACATCTACCCGACACTCTGCAAGCTAGCAGGTCTGCCCACACCAGATCAGCTCCGAGGTGCTGATCTTAATGAGCTTCTCAAAGACCCAACAGCAGAGACGAAGGAAATAGCTATCTCCTATTGGAAAAATAATCGCTCAGAAATCACACCAACAGAGCACAAGATATACAGTCAGAAAGATAATAAGCTTCTTCAGCACTACGATCTAAAAGCAGATCCTAAAGAACTTAATAACCTTATCAAATAGTTATGAAATTCGGAATAGTAGGAACAGGGATGATTGCAAACTTTCACGCAAAGGCGATTGAGGCAATGGAGGGCAGCTCGCTACACTCATGTTATGATAGAAGCCTAGAGAAAGCTAATGAATTCGCAGAGGCAAACGGCATCAAGACTTACGCGACGTTTGAAAAATTTCTTGCTGATCCTGAGCTAGAAATCATCACCATAGGTACTCCATCTGGGACTCATATGGAGCCTGCTCTGGCAGGGATCAATGCTTGAAAACATGTCATTTGTGAAAAGCCATTAGAGGTCACGATAGAAAAAATTGATCCGATGATCGAGGCTTCCTAGAAAAACAATGTCACTCTTGCGGCTATTCTAAATCGACGTTTTAACGAATCCGTAGTCGTACTCAAAGACGCTGTGGATAAAGGACGTTTCGGTACACTCACACTCGTAGAAGCATCTATCAAGTGGTATCGCACCCAAGAGTACTATGACTCAGCTGGTTGGAGAGGTACATAGGCGCTTGATGGCGGTGGCGCACTGATGAACCAGTCCATCCATATTATTGATCAACTTATACATACGGTCGGACCAGTGAAGCGAGTCACTGCATCGATGGGATTACTCACTCACGAGAACATCGAGGTAGAAGATACCGCAGTCGCTCTGTTAGAGTTTGAAAATGGAGCCAAAGGTATCGTCCAAGGTTCTACTTCATGCTGGTCAGCCACTGGTCATCCAGCGGAGGTAAATATTTGCGGGAGCGAGGGCAGCGCCTTCCTAGCTGATGAACACTTCAAGGTCTGGGACTTCAAGAACCCAGCGCCTGAAGATGAATATGTGCATGCTAACCTCATGGCTAGCGATGATGCGGTAGGCTTGGGTGCGAATGATCCAAATGCAATTAACTTCACTGGTCATCAACGTAATTTTGAAGAGGTCGTGAATGCGATCAAAGAAGGACGTAGACCATCAGTAGATTGTCTTGAGGCTAGAAAAGCCGTAGCAGTTATCACGGCGATTTACGAAAGTGCTAAGAATGATGGAAAATGGGTTGCTGTAAGCTAATTACTTCTTATTAAGTAGGGCTTGCTGAAAAAGAATTCAAAGCATGCAGGCCACAACTTTTGGGATAATATGAGAGCTAGAAGAGCACGGATATGTTATTACACGCTTTGAAAAAGCGTGCACCTCACATGATTAGACAACAAACAAGTTAAACTGAATTTGCCGACTTCATCCACCCTTTTGGCGGTAAATTACCAACCTCTAACAGATGGATTAAATTGAGCCAACTAGTCCCTTGGGATGAAGTTCAAACCCTCTACTCATTCACATGGTGACCACTCATGTTTTAGCTGGCGGCTTTATTTTTGATTACCCTAAAGAAAAATCATTACTCTTAGGTTTAGACATCTTTTGTCATCTTATAGCTGTGTACTTTGGTAGTCGTGGATGGAGGGGGTACACGAAGCAGGAGCGTCGTCATCAGAGGTTTCGGGGCATCATTGCTGTTCTGTCTATCACAGTCTCGTAGCTACCGCTTATAGCAGAGGCGTTGACGTAGAACAGAAGCTCGATGAATGGATTCCTTGGCCTGGAGAGTAGCCGCTAAGAAACTCGGATGGGGAAGTGAAGTTAACGTATTAGTCAGTAGCCACTAAATTTGCAAAACGTTAAAATAGCGTAAAATGATTCTGCAACACGGGAGGGACTGAGGCTCTGCGGGGACGCAACTTGCCCAGCGCCTAGTGTTGTGACAATACGGGTACGCCTCCAAAGGCTACTAACACGTGGGTGAAAGTCCCACTCTAATCCTTAGCCTGTTCGATTAGAAAGAGACCGCAACTGCGACTCAGAGATGAGTGGTGGAGAGTAGCGGCAAACTCTAATCCACAGTCCGAAATGAAAATGAACTCCATCTAATGAGCCTCGATAGCACAAACCACCATGAAACTGAGCCCATCCGTATTGGGCGAAGGTCGCAGGAGTGTGATAAGACTTGGCACGATCATGTTCAAAACGATATTGGTGTGATCTAGAATCCAAGAATAATAGGTGTAATGCGTCACACTATCATCATGGCGAGGTCAGCGGAGTCGGAATGTGGAGAAGTGTAGTAGAGACAAAGAGGGAGATCCTACTTTGTCATATTCATTATCATAAAGAGGAAGTCGGAAAGGTTCATAGTAGTGATGAAGCCCTTGTAATGAGGTGTGGAGCGAAGGAGCCTTACTTAGTAGCAGTGAACCGAGAAATAAAGGACATGTGATGGCTTCAAGAAAGATATTAACACATTCAAAAGTTCGGAAACTTCAACGAACACTCTACCAGAAAGCGAAAAGTAATTCCAAGTGGAAAGCCTGGAGTCTTTACTCTGACCTTTGTCGAAAAGAGTTTATTGAGGAGGCGATGAGTCGTGTCCTCATAAACAAAGGCAAGGCTGGAATAGATGATTACAGTGTGGAACAAATGGATGAGGAATGGGAGCAATTCCGTGATTCACTCCAAAAGGAAAAGGGAAGAAAATGCGTCAGCCGAAAACAGTGCAGAAACACTTCTCCAAGCTAACAGTAGGAGTTCCCCAAGGCGGAGTTATTAGTCCACTCATGGGAAACATTTACTTGGATGCTATGGATAAAGCCGTAAATGCATTCAATCCTCGTCATGTCAAGATGGTCAGATTTGCGGATGATTTCGTTATAATAGTGACGGCAGGCTGGGAAGCCTACCTGCTAAAGCGAACAAACGAGTGGCTTACGAAAGTAGGACTTACGTTAAATCTAGAGAAAACCAAATGTACAGATACTCGGAACGGAGGAAAAGTAGAGTTCTTAGGCTTTGAACTAAGCGATAGAATATCGCCAAAGTCAGGGAAACACTACGTTTATGTCCAACCAAGTAAAAAGTCAGAAGGCAAGTATCGAGACAAAATTCGTGACATCGTTAATCATTCAACCACATAGAAGGATGTAGACGCAACCATTAAGGAGATTAACTCTGTAACAAGAGGCTGGGGGAACTACTTCCACTATGAAATGAGTTCCAATAGCTTCAGCAGACAGAATCGTTACCTTATGCAGAGACTTAGATTTTGGCTGAGAACAAAGCATGGCAGGAGGGCAAGAATGAAAGGGCTATTCACAGAATATCCTGATCGAGTCCTAACAAACGAGTTGGGTCT
>CALJOJ010000085.1 GCA_937981665.1 uncultured Rubritalea sp. | reverse complement strand
AGTCTTTCTTTTTTCCATGCTACTTTTTCAGTTTTGTAGAGAAGCATCACTTTATCAACTTCGTTACGGTTGTCTATTTTTCCACGTTTTCTTGCCATGAATTGAGCTTAACACATATTATCAAAAAGCCCTTTTTATTTTAAGAAATGGTATTATTTGGTGTTAGCGCTTGCGCTGACTGACTATTGAGGTGCTCTAGAACATATTCTAGGTAATCTCGAGGATTGAGGTTCGCTGCTTTGCAGTTCTCAATGAGGGTATAGAGAATGGCGTTGTTTTCTCCTGTCTCCAAGCTTCCGAAGAACATGTAGTTCTTCAGCCCTAATTTACAGAGTCTGTTGGACAGAGATTCTGTCATAAAATCTATTTCTGCAGCCCTTTCTTACCTCATGGTATAATTTGAGCTGAATTTGGTAACCGCGAGGCAGAAGCGTAAAAGTATCTTTCGTTTAAGCACTCGATATTTTGATTGAAATGTTTCACGATCCATCTCGCAACAAGCAGAAAATAAATATGTTTCACGAATGGATAACCCCAAACCGAAATCCTTCAAATTTTGTCGTGTAGTGTGAAGTTAGTTAGAATTACTCAGAAGCCTTCTTCTTGGCTGCTTTCTTGGTCGCCTTCTTAGCTGCTTTTTTAGTGGTTTTCTTGGCTGCTACCTTTTTAGTTACTTTTTTAGTAGTTGTTTTCTTAGCTGCTTTCTTGGCTCCTTTTTTCGCCTCACGTGGAGGGAACTCGAAGATTGGTCGGCTTGCCTTGAAGTCGTAGAGTAAATGCGCTTTGAAGTTACGCTTCGTTCTATTAGAGACGAAGTCCGTCATCAGTGAGCTCTTTTCACCTTTGAACATAAGAAGCGCGTCTTCTCTGCTGATTGGCTGTTGCAGTAGGATCTTAGAAATCTTGATGCCGTTCTCTTCTTTCTTCGTTTTCAGTTCAGGCGCGCGGTAGAATTTCTCAGTCTCGTAGACCTTGAACTCTTTGTCATCTTGTATGAATGAACCTATCACCATGCTGTCATCAAGCTCCACGTCTTCGTCATCGTTACCGAAGTCGAATGCGACCTTGAATTTTTTATCCAGCACAAGTGCGGCATCGAACGGTTTATTAAAGCGTGATTTAAAGCCTATGAGTGGCCCCACCATGCCCTTACTGAATAGTTCATTAGCTTCTGATTCTTCGAGGAGACGGCTAGCGATGTGCTTGCCCATACGGAAGTCACATTCTACTTCGTGACACTCGTAGGTGGCATCAGTCTGCTTGAGGCTAGGTGCCTGACACTTAGGACAAGGAGCCTTGATATCCGGGAATGATTTATTCTTAAGATAGTCAGCGCGTTGCTTAGCTTTCTGTACGATGTCCTCAGTGAAACTGACCACCTCTTGCATGAAGTCGCTACGGCTGAGCTTACCATCTTCCATCTGGCGGAGCTTGTATTCCCACTCACCGGTCATAGCTGCAGATGTAAGGGTATCTACCCCGAAGCCTGTGAGAGTGTCTATGAGGCGGAGACCGTTGGCAGTTACGTGGATATCACGGCCGTCACGGAGGATGTATTTTTGTCTAAGAAGTGCTTCAATGATCGATGCGCGGGTGGCTGGCGTTCCGAGCCCTCGGTCAGCCATTGCTTCACGTAGTTCTTCGTCATCGATGGTCTTACCAGCTCCTTCCATAGCGGAGAGTAGAGTGGCTTCGTTAAATCTTGCTGGTGGACGAGTCTCGTCTTCTTTCACTTCGATGTGATCCACGTTAGCGGTTTCTCCGTCTTTCACCTGGCAGAGTTCATCTTTTCCAGCGGCAACGCCTACTTGTCTTCCGTAGACCTCGAGGAAACCAGGCTCTACGAGGACTTTACCTGTCGTTACGAAAGTGTCAGTGACGCTACCGTGATCTATCTCAGTGAGGCGACGTGTGTTTTCAAATACTGCGTGTGGGTAGAAGATAGATAGAAAACGCTTACACACGAGGTCGAAGAGCTTTGCCTCATCATCATTCAGCTTTACGAATCTTCCGGTCGGGATGATCGCGAAGTGATCAGAGATCTTTGAGTTGTTGAACACTCGCTTAGTGGGAACGAGCATGTTGTTGTCCAAGATGCGTTTCGCATAGTCAGCGAGTGGTAGGTGATCTTTAGCAACTGAGCCTATTGTCTCCTTCACAGAACTAACGTAGTCCTCAGGAAGGTAACGTGAGTCAGTTCTCGGGTAGGTGAGCATCTTGTGGCGCTCGTAGAGTGACTGTGCGATACGGAGTGTGTTTTTGGCAGAGAAGCCGAAGCGACTAGATGCTTCACGCTGTAGAGTGGTTAAGTCATAAAGCTGAGCTGGGGCTTGCTTAGTTGGCTTCTTAGTCTCAGTCACTGTCCCAGCCTTGCCTGTGCATCGCTCAGCTATTTGCTCAGCGATGGACTTATCCCAGAGGCGTTCTGCTTTAGAATGTATGTTAGTCGGGTCTTTTACCCATGTGGTGTCGATCCAGCGTCCGTCGTAGCTACCAGCTGATACGCCGAATTCAGCGAGGACTTCAGCGTAGGGAGTGGAAACGAATGCGCGGATTTCTTTCTCACGTTTTGCGAGAATCGCAAGTGTAGGTGTCTGGACTCGACCAGCTGAAGTGATGTTAAACCCACCATGACGTGAGCGGAAACATGTTAGAGCACGCGTAGAGTTTAGCCCCACGAGCCAGTCAGACTCGGAACGGCACTTGGCTGCGTCACCGAGGTTCTGCATGTCTCTAGCACTACGCATCTTACCCCAAGCTGCTAGGATAGCATTATTGGTCATCGACTGCATCCAGAGTCGTTGTACTGGTTTTTCGATTTTTCCTAGCTCTAAAATGTAATTGAAGATGAGCTCACCCTCGCGGCCAGCATCACAAGCATTGACGATGGCTGACACGTCTTTACGACGGCAGAGGCGGAGCACTTGCTTGAGTCTAGTCTCAGATTGCTCTATCGGCTGTAGTTCAAATTTCTTTGGAACCGCAGGCAGAACGTCAAATTTCCACGGAAGATTTTTACCATTCGGACCAGTTGGCATTTTAAGCTCCACGAGGTGACCCACCGCTGAGGTGATCACGTGAGTCTCGTTTTCGAAATAGTAATCGCGACCCTGCCCTTTCTTTTCAAACTTGCCGACACCAGGTGCCTTAGCGAGTGCTTTAGATAGGTCTGTAGAGACCGATGGTTTTTCTGCGATGATGAGCGTCTTAGACATGGTTAATGTTCAATTAAGGCGGAAATGCAGATTTGGAAAGGTAATTTTTTTCAGAGTGGCTTATTTATCAAGCCAATCGCTCTGACGTAATTATAAAAAAGAAAAAACTCTTGACTTTGATAAATTTTGCATTAAGGAAATCGCGATTTTCATGTTTCACATCATAAGTGCGATATGATTGCTTAAATAAAAACCCCCTAAATAAAAACCCCCTAAATAAAAACCCCCTAAATAAAAAACAATATGAAAACTACAATAATGAAAAAAACAATTATAGCATTAGCCTTTATGGCTTCCCTATCGGAGGCAGCAGTCTTCAGTGGTCAAGCAAACATCTACGGTAGCACAGCTGCCGTCGCGACTCCTTCTTTCGATCTTGATGGTGATGGAAATAATGACGTTACCTTAAATGTCAACTACACAGTTACTATGGGGGCAGATACAGAGGTAGCAGGAACTCGTTGGAATGTTGCAGATGATCTTTCGTTCAGCTTTGACAGTGTTTCTGTAGCTTCGGTGCTTAACAGTGACTTCACCATCAACTCTGTAGAATTTGATGATTACACTAGATTTTACCTTTGGGGAAATAATGGTGCCGATTCTTTATGGAATACAGATACAATAAGTTTAAATGGAACAGATTACACTGCTTTTAGTAAGCAGCACAACCTTTTCAGTGTGTCAGATCTTTCAATTAGCGGAACTGATACGCTTGATTTCAGTTATGTTTCCGGTGACCAAACTTATGTTGAGCTTTACTCTATCAGATCAGGACTCTCTGTTGACTTCACACAGGTTCCTGAGCCTTCATCAACAGCTCTTCTAGGGCTTGGTGGTCTAGCTCTTCTTGCTCGCCGCAAGCGTGTGTAATTTCACTGCAAATTTTTAATTTCAAACCCTATCTTTGATTACGTCCTAAACGTAGACAAGGCTAGGGTTTTTTGTGTATCAGAAAAAGAATTCTCAGGGGTCTGTTCCGTAAGCGTCTTTAAATTGGCCACCTAGTCAGGTTCTGAAATCAGAATAGGCTTTGCGGTCTATGATTAATTTATCTTCATCTGCATTAAAAATCCGAGTCATCCTTCCGCCAGTCGACATGCGCAAAAGCTTTGATGGCCTTACTGGAGTCTTACGCGAGTTCAGCATCGCTAATCTTAACGCTCAATTCCTCTACGCTTTTTCTAACAAAAGACACAATCGTGTCAAACTCCTCTATTTTGATCGTACAGGCATTTACGTTGTCGCCAAGAAGCTGGAAGAAGGAACCTCCAGTTGGCCTCCAGCTGGAAAAAGATGAACAAATCCTACCCTTAGCTCCAGAAGCTCTTCAGCTACTTCTTGATGGAGCCGACCTCAGGGGCGATCAACTCCGTGAATGGTATCGTGCTGAAAATTAAATCTCCTCAATTTTTTCTAACTATTTCCGACTGTTTTGTTATCATGTACACATCGACACCAACGAAACAGAACTACTCAAAGAAGACAAAAGCCAGGCACCTGTTAGAGAAAAAGCTCCAGAAAGTAAAATCCCAGGCACGATGATCACCCCAGCGCTCGCTACCGCTTTGATTATCGATAAACACTGTGACCACCTACCTCACTACCGTCAGTCGCAACGATTTTTTAGAGAACAAACCGTTAAGCTAAGCCACAAAACCATCAACTCATGGGTGCACCAAACAGCTCAACATCTAGCTCCCATAGCCGATGCGATAGGTAAAGAACTACGCTGCTCAGACCTCCTCCAAATGGATGAAACTCCGATG
>CALJOJ010000084.1 GCA_937981665.1 uncultured Rubritalea sp. | reverse complement strand
CTGTATTTGTAGAATGATAATCCGCTTAGGCTTAAGAATTCTCTGGCACCATATAGGGGCGATGGCGCGTCTTTTATGTAACCTTGAGTTATTCTAGCTTCATCGTAAATGAATACCTCACCAGATGCGGTGTAGTTATGGCGCTGTAGCTTATTTTTCACTCTGCTTGATTCTCGTTTATTGGTGCGGAGTGCCTTACTTATGGAGTTAATACGATGCGCGTTGTAGGTGGATGAGGATACTGATGAGTGGCTAGGGTGCTGCAGATCATCGTAGCTACCTTTATAAGCGAGGGAGGTAGTTAAGATTCTCTCCTGACTAAGAGGATGATAGTTAGATCTCATGCTAATTCATTTTTTAACAATCACGATGAATGAGGTCAAGAATATAGCTTTATCTATCTGTACCTTACTTTCTTATTCTGTCTGCTACTGCAGAGGTACGATAACTCGGATAGATGAAAACTTTACCTATAATTAAAGAAGGAACGTTTACTTAACTTTTACATCGTCTGCCAATGCTTCATGCATCTCTCTCGAAGACTTTCAGATATTTACTTTTTGGTAACTACTGCTGTCTTTCTGTTAGGAAACAGAGTGGTACACATCGGGCAGATCATGCCATTACAGCCACGAGCTGAGCAGTATTCTCTACCGTAGAAAATAATCTGCAAATGGAGTTTATTCCAGCTCTCTTTAGGGAATAGTTTCTTTAAGTCAGCTTCCGTTTTGACGACGTTTTTGCCGTCCGTCAGCTTCCATCTTTGCGCTAGTCTATGGATGTGAGTGTCCACAGGAAATGCTGGCACCCCAAAAGCCTGAGCCATCACCACGGATGCTGTTTTGTGGCCTACTCCAGGTAGCTTTTCCAGCTCTTCAAGACTCTTTGGCACTTGACCACCGTGTTCATTAATGAGAATTTTCGATAACTCAGAGATCGCTTTTGACTTCTTAGGTGATAGACCACATGGCTTAATATAAGCGCGTATTTCATCCACTGGTATTTCTGCCATGGCATGCGGATTATCCGCTCGCCCAAACAAAGCTGGAGTGATCAAGTTCACCCGCTCATCAGTGCACTGTGCAGACAGTAACACCGCGATGAGTAGCGTATATGGGTCAGTATGATCCAGCGGGATAGGCGTCTCAGGATAGAGTTCGTCTAGCTTCTCATGCACATACTTCGCTCGCTCTGCTTTGATCATCGCTTATTTAAAATTAAAATGGAGGCTCATCTTCTATGTCGAGATCACTCTCATCTGGCTGACTTCCATGGGAGCGTTTCATATCCTCTAACAGATCAGAAACATCATTCAGCTTACTCCACACTTTCTTAAGCACATAGATCGGTGCTTTATCTCTAACAGCTAGCGCTATACTATCACTAGGACGCGCATCTACTTCGATTATTTTCTTATGCGACAGCTCATTCTCTATCTCTATGAAGATACGGGCGAAGAAAATTTCATCCTCTTCATCAACGATAATAACCCGCGTCACCTCAGCCCCAAAAGCACCTAAGACACCGTGAAATAAATCATGCGTCATCGGTCTCAGTGCCTCCTCCCCTTGCAGCCCCATATTAATAGCTGCTCCTATAGCAGGATCTATATAAATAAGAATCACTTTCGTGCCCTCGCTGAGAAATACAGCGCAGCCAGAAGGAGTCGGAAGCAGAGCAATAGGCTCCACTTTTACCATGTCTTTATTCATAATGTCCTAGTTGTTAGATACGGTTAAACCTCGATTACATTGTCATTCCACCGTCACAGGCGATCACCTGACCTGTGATATAGCGTGACTCCTTACTTGCTAGATAAAGTACAAGATTAGAAATATCTTCAGTAACACCGAAGTCACCGAGTGGGATGTTCTTCACCACACTATCCTTGATATCGTCTGAAAGCTCATCAGTCATATCAGTAGAAATAAATCCTGGAGCAATGGCATTACAACAAACTTTTCTACCTGCTAGCTCACGTGCGATAGACTTCGTGAATCCTATCAGTCCAGCCTTACTCGCTGCATAGTTTGCCTGACCAGCATTACCGATAAGCCCGATGACGGATGCCATATTGATAATCCGTGGATCTTCAGCCTTCATAATAGATCTCTGGAAAGTCTTCACCATGTTAAATGCACCTTTGAGATTTGTATCGAGCACTGTGTCCCAGTCCTCGCTCTTCATGCGCATGAGAAGTCCGTCACGGGTAACACCAGCGTTATTCACAAGGATGTTTACCCCGCCGTACTCAGCGATAATCTCTTTTCCAAGAGCTGCTACTGCATCATGATCTGACACATCGACAGCGAACGCCTTAGCTGATCCTGCGTACTCAGCATTGATTTCATCTGCAGCACCTTGGCAGCTGCCTTCACTGCGGCTGATCACGATGACTTTCGCGCCTTGAGCAGCGAATGCTTTAGCAATTGATTTTCCAATTCCGCGACCAGCTCCGGTCACGACAGCTACTTTATTATCAAATGTTCCCATGCGCTTCTTTTCCCATGCTTCGGCCATCCTGCCAATACTAAATAGTGCTAACAATAGGAAAACCTAGGAAAAATCTGTTCATCTGAAGGATTTTTCGGAATAATCTATTCACTAGAGAGTCTAACCATAGACGATAACCAATATGAAAAAAACTATCCTCAAGCTAAGTCTTGCCAGCGCACTACTCGCATTGGCTTCTTGCGCTACAAAACAGCCCGCTACACCTGTCTATAATTGGGATGGTACCGTCATCACCCATCAAGCTGGTAAGTGCGGCTGACACTAGACATGGTATGGCAGTTCGCCATAGAGACACTCAATACATTCACCATTATGAAAAAGAATATCCTTAAACTAAGCATAGCAGGTCTAATACTAACATTAGCATCTTGCGCAGCGAAACAACAAGCCCACGAATATAACTGGGACGGATCCTTGATCCCTGCATCTAAACGAAGTAGTTGAGGTTAAATTCAACAATGGCAGTTTGCCATTTCAAACATCTAAATCCAATATATATATCACTATAATAACCATTATTATGAAAAAAAACATTCTTAGACTATGCTTTCTAACGATAGGCGTAGCCGCCTTCGCTCTATCATCCTGTGCAGCTCCAGCTGTCTCCGGACAGACCACTCCAGTTGCAAAAAAATGTGGCTGAGGAGGTTAATCCTCCAGTGGTAAGTTTTACCACTAACACACTCTAATAAAAAATACCGTATAGCACCCTGCTGTACGGTATTTTTGTTTTGAAATCTAGAACTTGCATCAGCGGTTCATGAACTTACGCGATTGCCTCACGTACTTCTCTGCCCACTTCTTCACCTCACTCTGAGCTTTTAAGTCAAGCGTTTTGACCACTCTTGCAGGACTACCTAACACGAGTGAACCTGGCGGTATCACCATTCCGCCAGTGACCAGTGCCTGTGCACCGATAATAGATCTCTCCCCGATCACTGCTCCGTCTAAAATACAAGCCCCCATACCAACAAGCACTTCATCCCTGATCGTTGCCGCATGAATAATAGCGCTATGCCCTA
The DNA here is from genome assembly GCA_937981665.1 of uncultured Rubritalea sp. GTDB lineage: Bacteria > Verrucomicrobiota > Verrucomicrobiia > Verrucomicrobiales > Akkermansiaceae > Rubritalea. The sequence continues at coordinate 15,103 of CALJOJ010000084.1, read as the reverse complement.
TCGTCACCAGTTCACCAAGATAGGTGCCGTAGTCATCAGATAAATGGATCACTGCATTATCCTGAACATTGGATTTAGGACCCACTATGATCTCATTGATGTCTCCGCGTAGAGTCGTATTATACCAGACACTCGCCTCATCCTCGATCGTCACTCTGCCGATCAAGTCTGCACTATTTGCCACAAAGGCACTTTTATGTATTTCAGGCAGCTGCCCTTCGTATGTTTCTATAGCCATGTCTTTTTTATTTATGTTAAATCTTTTTTTTCATACCAACAACCGCCGCACCGATCACAGGCAGTACTAGAGGGATACATACCATACCTGCTATCACTCCCCCTGCAAGTTGCCAGACTTTATGTGGAAACAAGCATAAGCTATAGCTCCTTGCTGGTAACTTCCAAGAGTCATCCCAGAAGATAGCCCAGTGCAATGCCTTAAATAAACTATGCCAGTGGATCATCATCCATATACCAGCAATCACCCCTAACAGAATAAAAATGGCTAATCCCGACAACCATATTTTCTTCCAGCCTACGATCATGCAGCCGAGCAGAACGATCACCGCACAGACGACTATCACGGTACGAGCAGTAGCTAACAGACCGCGTACATCTTCATAATGTGCGATCTCTTTTTTATTCATCCGGTAACGAATCATACTCTGAGAAATTTCCTCATACGGCTCCTCAGTCCAGAGTCCTCCAGTGATCTTATTCGCATTTTCATAATGCCGCTCAATAAGTGTTTCTCCCATCGCTGATCGGTGCACCTTTTCCCAGACTACCGGATGGGATGTAATCATCACGCTTCCAAGTAATAGTAAAAATAATAGCGCAAGACCACAAAAGGGAATCATCCATTTCTTCTTAGCTAACAGCTTCTGGTCACCACCTTTTTCTTTCATTTTATTCAGTTTCTAAATTTTCCTAAAATGATCATTCCAATGCCCATAAAACCACAGAGGACAATGAACCAATCTCCAGCTATCGCATAGAGTGTTATCGGTGCTTCTACAGGAACACGCGCATAGCCGAATAGGTTACCAGCAGTAAAGATACTCCCATTTTCATCTATCAGCATCTGGGTCTCACCAGTCACGTCGTCCACTAAACCACCCGTCATATCGATGATGCAGCTTACACCAGTATTGGCACAGCGAATCATCGGTCGACGAAGCTCTATCGCTCTGAACCTAGCATTAGCCATATGCTGTTGCGCTGCCTTACTCTCGCCAAACCATCCATCATTCGTCACATTGACAATCATCTGAGGTTCAGCCTTCACGAACTTCCGCGTCACCCTCCCTACCGAATCCTCAAAGCAAACTGCGGGAATCACACCTACCGTCTGCTCGCCTACTTTTAGAGGCATAGGCTCGTAGCTTGTTCCACTAGTAAAACTAGACTCTGGGGCATACCCGAATAATGCGCTGTAAATAGACTCTCTGAATGGGATGTCTGGGAAATACTCACCAAAAGGCACAAGATGAACTTTACCATAAATGCTCATCTCCCCCACATTATAGTCAAGCTCTCCGCTCTCTAACATCACTTCCGAACGTGGTCCAGCCAGGGCTATCGAGTTATAATCCCTGCCCCCTAGTTTATATACTAGCTGCTCGTCTTCGGTAACTACTTCATAAAAGTTAGAACCAAATATCACCGAGTGATCACCACCAGCTAACAGCTCGTTTCTCACAATATGACTGGCCTGAAAAAAGAACCAATTCTCTATATCCTCCTCGTAACATACTCCATGCAAGAGTCCGCTCTCTGGAAGAATAACCACATCTGGTTTTTCAGCCTGCTGCGGCTCACCAGTCTCGGCAGACTTCTCAATAGCCGCCATCTGCAGCTGATCAAACGCGCGCTCTTTCTCCGCAGAGAACCAAGCATAATTACTAGCTTGTTCATCATTACCAAGCTTTTGGTCCTGAGAAAAGTTAGACTGTAGAAGTAGCACCTTTACCTCCAGCCTCTCCATCTGAGAGCAGTAACTAATCTGCCTTATACCATAAACAAAACTCAACACCACCAGCCCCACTGTACATAAGATCTCCCAATGAGCTTTAAACCTACCTCCAGAGCGAGCTTCATCTACCAAGCGCTTTCCTAGCTGCACTAACATACTACAGACTAGTACTGGCAAGAATGACAAACCAGTCACTCCTACTAAGTCAGCAGCTTGCGCCATCGTCGGGGTGTCATGGAATGCTACGCCCAGACCATTCCAAGTAAAGCCAGTGAATAAGTAGCCACGCAGCCACTCTAAGACAACCCAGATAGAAGCATGTAACAAAGCAAAGCGCAGCACTCTCAGAGAGCTTCCGAAGCCATCTAACAGATTCATTTTCTTCTTACTCCCCGATGACCTACTAGCTAGCTTCTCTGCCACACGTTGCTCTATTCTAGAAACCTTCTTCTCCTCAGACACCACTACATTTTCTCGCCATGGGTTCCCAACAGTCGCCAAGAACATGCTCCAGATCCCCACATAGATAGCGAGATAGAAACTCAGTCCTATCCATGCCACCCAGGCTCCAGCAGCTGGAACAGTCTCCAGATCTCCCATCGCAAGCAGCCAATTCACCGTCATCATCCAGAACACAAACCCACTCAGAAAGCCCAGAAAAAAACCTTTCCGCTTTAGCTTCTTCGGCTGGCAACACCATAATGCCGTCATCAGCGGAATAGCCCACAGCCAGACTAAGCCTCCCACATCATATCCCGGAAAACATAACGCTAATAGGATCCCGCTAAGCACAGCCAACAGCACACCCCAATATTTTTTCAACACAAGCATTCTCTAAAAATATTATTGCGCTGGATTCTCGTACCAGCAGATGTTTCCACTAGCCTGGCCAGCATTCAGAATATCTAAATCTCCGTCACCATCCATATCGACCGACTTTAGATCATAAGACTTCTGATCAGTATCTATATCCACACGCCTAAAGCTCCCCACCTTACCATAATAGACACTCGCGCGTTTGGATTTAAATCCATTTGTCGCAAAGTCTAAAATACCATCACCATCGAAATCAGACATCGTCAAGTTATGCGGACACTCCATCTCGGCATCGATCATATGGATCGTCTTACTTGGCATTTCTAACCAGAACACACCTTTACCATGACCATTAGTACAGATGAAGTCCATTGTCCCGTCTGCATTCACATCTGTCATCTGGATGTTAGTAGCTCCCTCTTGCCCTTCTAGTAACACCACCTTTTCCCATGGTTCATTGATCTTTTCTTCACCTGGATTCACCCAGTATGCAAACCAGTTTCCGTCAGGATACTGCACACCTTTCGCCGCTACTGCTATATCTGGCCAGCCATCCGCATTCACATCTCCTACGCCTAAGTAATGACTACCACCTGAGGCATCACCATCAGCAAACACATGGCGATCCCATTCCACCTTACCATCCGCATTCTTAGTGTATTCATACCAAGTGCATGAGTTAGCAAGTGGGGGCTTGGAGCCAAAATTATTAGACAACACATCCATCTTACCGTCTTTATTCACATCAAAAAGGATAATGCAGTGAATCCCTGAAGTCTCATCATCAATGATGTGCTCGGTCCACTGAACACCTTCCTTCGATGGGTTTTCTATCCATAGAAGAGGCCCCCCGGCATTTCCACCGACAAGATCCATGTCACCATCACCATCGAAGTCAAATGCTTCAGCCGCGACATGGCGTGCCCTACTATTCCCTTTTAAAGTATGAATATGCTCCTGTTTCCAGTCTGGGGCGCTAAACAATATCGTCTTACCGGACACGCTACCGATAACGTCCATCTTCCCATTACCTGTGAAGTCTGCTGCAGCAGCTGAGAAATGCATCCCCTTTACTTTAGGTAAAACCGTGTGCTTCTTCCATTCCACCTTGCCCGAAGTATCGATCTCAGTTTTCATTACTTCCACCTTGGTTATCTCATCATCTCCGCCATGTAGTGTAGCCACTGCCAGACACGCCAGAGGCAGCCCTAATGTCACCGCTATCTTCACTCTATTATTCATAAACTCAGTCTCAACGATCTACCGTCTACTGCAACCCTTTTTTCAAGGTCTCATAAGTATCAAGCGCATAGAAAAGCATAGCTTGGTAAAAAACCTCACCTCCAGCGCATTTTAGCATTTCCTTCAGGCAGATTTCAGCTAAACAACCGCTGTGCTAGCGATCAAAAAATTAAGAGTAGAATTTGGACCACGCGTGATCTTTAGTGATCTCTCGTTCACTGTGTTAGAGAAAGAGCGTATCTCCTTTGCCGGACATAACGGGGCAGGAAAATCCACGCTCATGAAGTGCATCGGTGGTGCTCTAGAACCTAACGATGGCCAGATCACCAAACCAAAACATTGCCAGATCGGCTATCTCCCGCAGGAAGGAATCCACATCAAAGGCATCACTCTCTGGGACGAAACTGAGTCAGCATTCGCTGAGGCAAAAGAGCTACAAGGTAAGATCGATGTTCTCGGTGATCTTCTTGATACCCAAGACCCGATGGAAGAGGAGTTCTCTGAAACCCTCGAAAAAATCGGTGAACTAGAGATCCAGCTAGAGCACTTTGACCCAACTCGTATCAAGCCAAAAGTAGAATCTGTCCTCACTGGCCTAGGTTTTAAGCGTAGTGACTTCGAGCGCGACTGTGGAGAATTCTCCGGTGGTTGGCAGATGCGTATCGCTATGGCAAAACTCTTCCTCAGACAGCCAGCAGTTCTCTTACTCGATGAGCCGACGAACCACCTAGACATCGAGTCTCAGACATGGATGGAGCAGTACCTCGTAAACTACTCAGGTGCCATCATCATCATTTCTCACGACCTAGCACTCCTAGACACACTCACCAAGCGAACCATCGCCTTCCACCAAGGAAAAGCGGAAGAGTACGCTGGTAACTACTCATATTACCTGAAGGAATCTGCCCTCAGAAAAGAGATCAAGCGAAAGCAATACCTCTCACAGCAAAAAGAAATAGAAAAGACAAAAGCCTTCATCGAGCGCTTCAGAGCCAAGGCTTCTAAAGCGAGCCAGGCACAGTCCAGACTCAAGCAGCTAGAGAAGATGGAACTCATCGAGATAGAGGCAGAAGACTCAGTAATGAACTTCACCTTCCCGAAGCCTCCGCCAAGTGGTCAGTCAGTAGCGAAACTAGAGAACTCGTTTAAAGCCTACGGCAAAACAAATATTTTCAATAACTTCAACTTTGAAATAGAAAAAGGCGCACGCATAGCCATCGTAGGACCGAACGGTGCAGGTAAATCAACCTTCTGCCGACTCATCACTGGTCAAGAAGCCCCGGACGAAGGAGAGTTCACCCTAGGCTCTAAGTCTGCTGTCTCCTTCTTCTCACAGAACCACGCGGACGAGCTAGATCCAGATCTTACCGTCCTCGAGACCTGCCAAGTAGTATCCTCACGTGAGAACGCTCCACTAGTGAGAAACATCCTCGGTTGTTTCCTCTTCCGTGGTGATGATGTCTTTAAGAAAGTAGGAGTGCTCTCCGGTGGTGAGCGCTCTCGTGTAGCTCTCGTTAGAATGCTCATCCAGCCAGCTAACTTCCTCATTCTTGATGAGCCGACGAACCACCTTGACGTCCAGTCACAGGAAGTTCTCCAGCGTGCACTAGAAAGCTACCCAGGATCATACCTCATCGTTTCTCACAACAGAGGATTCCTTGATCCTATCGTGACTCACACTCTTGAGTTCAGACCAGAGACTGAGCCTCGCCTCTACCACGGAAACGTAACATACTTCCTAGATAAGAAAGCGGAAGAAAAAGACATCGCTAAGAAAGCTGCTAAAATAGCTAAAATACAGCAACGTGAGCTCGCAGAAAAACAAGCTGCCGCAGCTAAGCTAAAATCCACTGAAGCGACAGACAATAGCCTCTCCCGCAAGGATCAACGTAAAATAGAAGCTGACCTCCGCCAACAACGTAGCTCAGTACTCAAGCCACTAGAAGCCGAGCTTGAAATACAGGAGAAAGCCATCGCAGAGATAGAAGCCCTTCAAGCCAATCTCACTCAGCACATGTCAGATCCAGCAATAGCTTCTGATGGAGCTAAAATGCAAGAAGCATCCACTACCTACGCTGACCTCACCAAGAAACTAGAAACCACCTACAGTAAATGGACCGAAGTTTCAGATAAAATTGAGAAATTCAACGAGGAATTCGGCGACTAACCTAGCTCCTAAAGAGCTATTTTTTCACATCCTAGCCCGTAGCGAGAAATCGTTAGGGGTTATTTTTTTTTACGTCAGTTACTCAATAATGACTAATGATCAGCTATACTTCTAGAGTCCCTCCTCTTCACGATCTATGAATAATATTCATGATTCAACATGTCGACTGGCACAATAAGTGCTAGATAATTAGCAGATTATATTAATACCTACGTAAATAACATCCACAGTAGACACGTCATCCGTGATAACTGTTACGACTTAAAACCCCTCCTATCCAAAGAAAGATGACTCAAATACAAACAGAAAACACACCCTTCTTTGAACTCCTGATAACAAAGCTAATGAAAAAAAGCCTTAGTGTATCTCTCTATAAGGAACTAAATAACGGTTCTAACATTCGCTACACCGTCGCCCTACACAGTTCAGGTCAGATCAAAGAAGGAACTGCCAGCACTGAAGAGAGAGCATTTTCATCTGCCATAGCACAAGTAGGCTATGATCAGAAAAACAGTGTGTATAATGAGATTAGAAACCATTACCAAGTCCATGGTGTATTTCACAAAATAGGCACCAGTGCATTTAGTAAAATCGTAAAACGAGCTATACTATAAGAAGTCCAAGCCTCAGTCAGAGCTAACCTCCCGCTCTACTATAGTATCAATTTTGTTAGATCCGAAATATCTGAACAGAGTGTTGAAGGCGATACTTCTAGCATCCACCTGTTAACTATTGATGTGACTCTTGCAGAGGATCCGTTACTGTTTCACGTTTTAATAGTAGCGCTCTACAAGGGACATTTGAAATCCAGAAGAATGATGGCACATTTAAGGCTGATGTTAACTTTGAATTCATACTAATCACCTTACTTGATTTTGAAAAAACAAAAACATACACTATCTCTGGAGCTAATGAGCCAGCAAAAATACAGGATGACAGCTTAACTAAAATTTCCCGATTAGCCTATAACGCTTATTACGATAGATTAAATCCTGATAAATCCACAACCACGAAGGACTCTATCACGATCGTATTTGGTGAAGACGGCGAACTTCTACTACTCAAGAAGTAAATTTCTAAATCATTATCAATATTTTGTCTTCAAGATCACCTAGCTGATAACCGCTAGGTAATCTTCTTTTTTATCCCCCCATCAGCATTCATTCAGAACATAGAGTCACAGAAACTATCAGAGCGTAAGGCATAGCTCTCATCAGAAAACACGGACTCGAACACTGCCTCCCTATCCTGTATTTCATAACACTTTACTTGCCTAGCACGCTTAAGGATGTATCATAATTTTTAAGAGATACTTATACTTCGACGATCGGGCAGACCGATTTAACTACAGAAAATTAAACACAACTATTTAGAATGGATTATTCAGCAACAGACCCTACTTCCTTCCCAGCAAAAGACTACGCGGCCAATGACGACATGCAGGACTTCGGTGAAACTCCTCAGCACAACGTAAAAGAAGAAGCCATAAATAAAGCGCAAAACTTCCGTAACTACGCTGGTGAAAAAGCCACAGCTCTAAAGCAAGAAGCTAGCGTGAAACTCAAGAAAGGTGCCGAGAAAGCAAAGGAACTCCACCACACTGCTGAAGACTATGTGAGAGAAAACCCTACTAAGTCAGTACTTGGAGCACTCGGAGCAGGTGTGATCATCGGCCTTATCATGCGCCGATAGCCAAACTCTAGATTAGCTTTGCCCTAGAGCTCATCGTCTATAGCCCATGCAGACATCTTCGAAAAATCAACCAGAGCCGCACTCAGGACCAGCCGTAAGATCAACGCTGAATGCACATACTGCCCCACTGGCACCGCACGATGGACTCAAGCAGGCTGCAATGTCATTCAAGGACTCAGGTATCAGCTATCTTCAGTCGAAGACTGAGCTAGCTGCTATCGAAGCGCAAGAAGCGGCAGAGTACACCAAAAAGAAGCTTTCTCTCGGACTCACAGTCGTTCTATTGGGCATCTTCACTTATGCTCTATTCCTCATCTTGCTTCACGGTATGATCATACAAATCGCAGAACACCCTTTAGCAAAAATCACCAGTAGTACAGGTCTGAATAGCTCAAACATTGTACTTCTCCTGATGTTCTTACTTCACCTCTTTTTCCTCGTTATCAGCATGATAAAGCTTAGCAAGAAGCCTGAGGAAGAATTATTTGCACTGACAAAATCTGAATTTCAGAAAGACAAACAATGGCTAGCAGAGATCAATCAAAGCAACGTAAACTAGAGATTCTCAACCAGCTCTCTAGCCAGCGGAGCCAAATAGCGGCTAAGAAAAAGTTGCTGACTAAGGAAATAGCTGAGAGTAAAGAGGTCTTCTCCACGCAGCTAAAGGATAAGGTCAATGTACCAAAAATGGTTGGTTCTAAACTCAAGTCATCCTTCTCTAATAGCCCAAACCAGTGGTTCATTGCCTCGGCTGTTGGCGGACTCGTTATTTCTAAAATCCTCTTTAAAGGGAAGCGTAGCAAGCCAAAATCAACGCGCACAATCGCTGCACAAGGAGCTGCTACTTCCGTGATTAGTTCTATTTTCCGTAAACCTAAAGAGAGAGAGCAAACTCACGGCCTATTCTACTCGCTTATAGGCTATGCCGCTCGCCCAATGATCAAGTCATTCGCGATCAATAAAGTAAGAAACTACCTCACTCACAAGATCATGATGCAGCAACAATACGATAACGAGTATAGTCAATACCCGCAACGTCCGCGTAAGGTCTATGATGAAGATGAGCTACGATAATCAATATGATAGATCTACCACCTTGGGATAATTCCTTCTACGCAGTCGCCAGCTTTCTGTTTGGTATCTGCGTGGGGTCATTTCTTAATGTAGTGATCTACCGTGTACCGCGCGGGCTGAGTGTTAACAAACCCAAGCGATCCTTCTGCCCTACTTGTGAAAAGGAAATCCCTATCTCACGTAACATCCCCCTCTTCACCTGGCTCAGCCAACTGGGTAAATGCCACGAGTGCAAGAGCTCCATCCCCAGCAGGTACTTCTGGGTCGAACTACTTACAGGCTTACTATGGGTAGCTTGTTGGTATTATTTCGCCTCTCCCATAGAAGCTATCTTCTTCATGATGCTGGGAGCTATCGCTCTAGTGATCATCGCTGTAGATATGGAGCTGATGCTGATCCCAAGAGCCTTCACTCTGACGGCTGCAGCCATCGCCTTACTCGGTGGAGCTCTGCTTCCTGAGAGATTTGGCCTCTTCACTTGGCACGAGGGACTACTCTACGCAGCCTTTGGCCTCGCTATAGGGTGGACAGTTCTTTGGCTAGTCGTCCTGTTAGGTAAGTTATTATTTGGCAAACGTGAATTCAAACTAGAAGAAGAAACTAAATGGTCACTACTTGAACCTACGACAGATGATGAGGAAATGTGTTTCGTTATCGATGATGAGGTTATTCCATGGTCTGACATCTTCTTTAGAAATACAGACAAGCTCGTCATCGATGGGCTCATTTCATTAAATATTGATGGTAAGAATCGCCCTGCTGAGAACTTAGAAATACATCTTGAGCACATTATCGTAGATGGCGAGAGGGTCAACATCGAAGATCTCGTCTCTCTAGATGGAAAGACAACATCCGCTGTTATCCCGCGCGAGGCGATGGGGATGGGTGATGTCGATTTACTAGCAGTCTTAGGCTGTATATTCGGAGCACCTGCGCTACTAGTGATTGTCTTCACCGCATGTATCTGCGGTATTCTTATCGCAGCATTAGGTAAGCTAGGCTTCGGCAAAATGATTCCTTTTGGACCATGCCTTATCGCTGGCGGAGTGTTCTGGCTACTCTACGGTCAAGAAGCGTGGAACTGGTACATCTCGATCTTTACTTAAAAACGTATTTCTTTTCGCTCACACTGACAGATGGAGGAATTTGATTTTTCTCAAATGCATCATAACCAGTCTTGAGGTTCTGCCAAAATCCATAATACTTAGATTTTTTCATAAGATTCATATTATAGTCATTCATACGGAATGGAAAACTATGCACCTCTATTGAATTCTGACCGTACTTTAGCGCCTGATCACAGAGTGTGTAAATTTCCTCCACATTATAATCCGTCATCGCAAGACAACCAGCGGAAACACGGTTTCCATGCACCATCAATGAATGACCAGTCCTCTTATGAGCCTTATCGTACTTGTTAGGGTACCCTAGATTAAAGGAAAGGTGAAATCTGCTCTGTGGATTGAGCGACCACTTCCCTACGGTATAGAATCCCTCTACCGCCTGCATATCTCCCTCGTACGTTTTTGGACCAAGCTTACCTGACATCCCGTGAATTTTGTAATTCTTAAACTCTTGGTATCTCTTTGTGGATTTATTATAAACCCAGACTTCAAGCTCACGCGATTGCTTGAAAACTCTTATAAAAACCGGACTCCCTACCGAAAGACCTTTCACAGCCAACTCTTTCTTAAGTCGCGGTATTACCCGCTGAGCGGCATCAGCAGAGCGTTTTTTACCACTAGCATAATCAGCTGGAGAGAGCTGTGATGGATTCGTTTCATCAGGCGCACTAGCGCAAAGTCCAGCACCTAATAGTGACAGCATCGCAATACTTGTTAGAGAGAGTTTAAACATAGATATAATAATATCTATGCTGAAATGTTTTTCAACTTTCAAATAGCCTCATATCTCTTATGTTCCACCCATGTCAGCTAACAACACAAACCACATCGCTATCATCGGTGGCTCAGGACTCTATAAAATGGACGGCTTTTCTCTCGAAGAAGAAATCATGTTCGACACCCCATTCGGTAAGCCATCAGATGCCATCATGAGTGGCACTATCGCAGGAAGAAAGGTCTATTTCCTCCCCCGTCACGGTCGCGGCCATACCATCCTACCGCATGAGATCAACCACCGAGCTAACATATGGGCACTCAAGTCACTCGGTGTCTCCTTCATCATCTGCGTCACCGCTGTCGGAAGTCTGCAGGAGCAGTACGCCCCACGAGACATCGTCCTCTTTGATCAGTTCTATGACCGTACTAGCAGAAGAAATGAACACACCTTCTTTGGCGACGGTATCGCGGCGCATATCCCATTTGCAGATCCTATCAGCGAAGATCTACGTAGTATTCTCAGCGATGCAGCGAAAGACGAAGGCTGCACCGTTCATGACCGCGGAACCTACGTCAACATGGACGGCCCTGCATTCTCTACCAGAGCAGAAAGTAATGCTAACCGCCAGCTAGGGTTTGATATCATTGGCATGACAAACGTCGCTGAAGCAAAGCTCGCACGTGAAGCTGAAATTTCACTCGCCACCCTATCTATGATCACTGACTACGACTGCTGGAAAGAGGAAGAAGAACCAGTCAGCCTTCAAACAGTAATCGGTCACTTAATGTATAATTCTGAGCAAGCCCAGAAAGTCATCCAACGAGCCATCCCTAACATCCCAGCTGATGCCACATGGCCTGAACATAGCTGTCTAGCCCAGTCCATCGTCACCCAGCCAGATAACTGGCCAGCTCCGACTATAGATAAAATACGCCCCATCCTACAGAAATACCTGCCAGACCAAGAATAGAATACACCTCTGAGAGGCTAAAATATACTTATTGTCAATAAGATACACCTGTCTCATCTTGGGGAACTAGTATATTGATAAATTTTACTTTGTGATAGTTGAGAAGAAATATGATTTCTAACAAAAGTAAGGCTGGATCATCGTGTAACCTTAACTATAATTCCAAGAATAATGAATATAAAACAATTACTTAAATCCCCCCTAACCTTACCTGCGACGTTCTTATTAGCAGCTATAGTAGCACCTACTGTATCAGGATTTATTACCTCTGTTCCTCAAGGAGCTACAGCTGGCGCTACAGCGGAAGGTAATAGAGCGGTGAGTAATGTTTATGATAATGGCCCTACTCTGGGTGATGGATCTGCTCAAGGTAACCCAGCTACATTCAGCTGGAGCATCGTACCAGATGGTACTACTTTCGATAGTAGTATCTTCCCATCAAGCCCAGACATATCAGACATCGTTGCCGTATGGGACACAGCTCATGGAGTAGCGATAGAAGATCAGATTGATGACCTCACACTGCGTCCTTGGTTCACCCCTCTGCAAGATGCACTTGATCTCATTGCTAAGCGCTCAGGGATAAATTACATTTATGAGCCTGAGGATGATGGTAAAGAATCATACGTCAACTACAGTTCAACCACGCAAGACTTCGCCCCTGGAGAAGTGGGCGTTAGAGGCGACCTTCGCTTAAGTGGTTCTGTCGACACAACCTCTCGTGGCCTTTCTTCAACTACTCCTGCAAGCTTGTATTATCCAGATGTCCAGCTCAATACTGACACAATTAGCGCTATATCAGCTATCCGTTTTGTCTTCGTGCACGAGGTTATGCACTCCCTAGGATTCAATCACAGTACTGTTAATGACTCCACTAATCAGAGTGCAGTCACAGGTAGTGGAGGTAATGCTAATGGCCCACAATTTGATGACATCTATGGACTGCACAGAAAATATGGTGACTTCTATGAGAAAAATGGAGGTAATGATACTCAATTAACCGCCACAGATCTAGGGATCGTTTTACCAGGTCAGAGCGTTATTATAGGCGATGATGCGAATGACACGACCGTCGCCCTCGATGAATTCGACTTTATTTCTATCGATGATAATTCTGATACCGACTTCCTAAAATTCACCCTTAACACTGAGCAAGAAGTCGCTATCACTCTAAATCCTCGGGGCCCAACATATACTAATAGAAACACAGATGCTAGTACCAACATTCTAGCAGTCACTCTCACCACAAGTGAAAACAGCGATCTCGCTTTCCGGCTTCTCAACAGCAGCGGTCAAGAGCTTAACAACGTATCTAGCACAGGTGTAGGTGAAGACGAGGTGCTCACAACAACGCTAGCAGCAGGTGAATACACTGTCCAAATAACTGGAACTGCAGACGACACACAGCTTTACGCTTTAGAAATCACCACTGCTCCCGTTGCTAATGCCCAGTTCGTTTCTGTTCCTAAAAATGGATCAAAAGCAATCAGCCTGAGCAGCTCATCAGCATCTGCAAGCTACACCGTAACGACCCAGCCCAGCCATGGTGTACTTTCTGGCACAGCTCCTGATCTTATCTACACCCCAAATACGGATTACGAAGGAGCCGATAGCTTCACATTTTACGCTTCTAACGAAGGCCTAGATAGTGACACTGTCACAGTCTCTATTGAGGTGATTGATTTTGCAGATTTCGTCACAATCAGACGCGTAAGTAGCGGGGATGACTATGATATACCCACAGATGAGGCCGTTGCATTCCGCTCCACTGGTGTGAGTAAAACATATGATGCAGATGGCGATAACGCCTACGGAACAGAAGGCTACATCTTCTTCACAACCGGCTCAGGAACAGGTACCTCAGACTTTAGTCGCCAAGTAAGCGACGGAGCTTCATGGGTCTCTTCCATTGATGAAGGAGCTGGCTATAATAACTCTCTACAATTTGGAGCCTACGACGACTTTGATAACCCAACTGCAGAAATTTCCTCAGATGTAGCGGACTGGATAATCACAGGCTACGCTAGATCTCTTGCTGGAGATGAGGGCACTTGGGCTGAAATTGCCACCTTTACAGTAGATGAAAATGCACCAGAAACATTCCGTGTGGGACTACTCTCAGGCAATAACCATGCATCGGCAGTAAATCCCTCTGGGTTGCGTCTCTCGGTGAGTGGCTCTACCCCAGTCGAAGTTACAGGCTTAGACTCAGAAATCGGGATGGTTTTCTTTGATATATCTATTCAGAATGGAATCGCTACTACATTCTCGCTAGAAGCACAGAGAAGCGCCGATGATAATCAAACAGCCATTGCTGGCATTACTTTTGATCTTATTTCAGCTGGCTACCTAACATGGACTACCGAATATCCGACCTTGACTGACACCTCGACCAATAATGACCCAGATAATGACGGGATCGCTAATCTTCTCGAATATGTGCTCAACGGCGACCCTACATCAGCTGACGATGATATCCTTCCCAAACTAGAGGTAAATGAAGACAACTTCATCTTCAGCTTCACCCGTTTAGCTTCCTCTGCTGATGACACTTCGCAAGTATTCCAATACACCTCGACCATAGACTCAAACGACTGGACTGACCTAAATATCACATCCCCCCAAGCCACTGAAGTCACTATTGGTAACCCCGTAAATGGCCTAGAAACGGTCACAGTAACAATCAATACAGGCGTGGAAATTGATCAAAAACTCTTCGGCAGATTAAAGGTCACCCTACCTTAGCCCAGCCAGATGGCTGGCATGTTCAGACACTTTCATTTTCACTTCTAGTTCTTGCCCATTTGCACGCGCTAAAGCATTGCAAGCCATGCTTGTAAATTTTCAAATCTAATAACAGAAACAGCAATATCGGGAGTTTTCAGAAGTTCCCTTAAATACACTTTGACACAATACTCATAAACCGCTATTGATTCCCATTATCAATAAGAAACCTAACGATGGCGAAAGACAAAAAACTCAAAACATTCTGTAAATGGAGCCCAAAACAGATCGAAAAGCATTTCGACATCCTGACTGGGCTACTTGAGGACCCAAGCCACGTCTGTAAGAAATGCGCCCGCGTATCTAACAATAAAAAAGCTCTCTGTAAACCAGCCAAACTTCCAGTGCTCGCTAAGTGGTAATAGAGGCTTTAGGAGAATGCAAGATTTTGCTACTTCTCTAACCCGAATATTTCACGATAGGGTGTTTAGGATTGGTGCTGGTTCTTTAGCTTAGAGTTTAGGTTGCGTATTTGATGAATAGCTCCAATTGAGGGCGTTTTCATCCTTTTTAGGCACAGCTATCGCTACTCCCTCCAGTG
>CALJOJ010000083.1 GCA_937981665.1 uncultured Rubritalea sp. | reverse complement strand
ATACGCAGCCTAAACTCTAAGCTAAAGAACCAGCACCAACCCTAAACACCCTATCGTGAAATATTCGGGCTAAACAGTTTTGTCCAGACTTGGATACGAGAACGAGCCCGACCTACAATCCCTGCAACTTCATCATAACTTTTATCAGTTTCTAACAATAATTTTATAGCGAGAAGTCTTTCTTTTTTCCATGCTACTTTTTCAGTTTTGTAGAGAAGCATCACTTTATCAACTTCGTTACGCTTGTCTATTTTTCCACGTTTTCTTGCATGAATTGAGCTTAACACATATTATCAAAAAAGCCCTTTTTATTTTGAGAAATGGTATAAGTATCCCTATTAAATATGGACCGAGGCTATACGTAGGTTTATTATTTTGCCCGAAGGGTCGTATTTTGAACATACAAGCTTTGCTTGCAAACTTTCAAAGCTAATCACAGAATCAGCAATATCGGGAGTTCTCAGAAGTTCCCTAAGCTCTAAGTAAGATATTTTTCCCAAAATAAGGCCACGCCATCCTTTGGGTCTAGTTCATAGCCTTGGAAACCATGCCTCTGATACGCTGCTTTAGCCGCTTCATTTTTACTCAACACCTCAAGCGTTATTTTACAGCATCCCCTACTTATCGCTACTCGCTCTACCTCATCAAACATCTGCTGGCAAAGACCATGCCCCCTAAAAGTGTCCAATACAACGACATCATGAACATTCACGATCGGCTTACACTGAAAGGTAGAAAAACTCGCAAAGCAATTCACCAGCCCTGCTGGCACATCATCGACATAAGCTACCACAGAAAAAGCACCTTGTATCCTAGATAGCGCAGCAACCAGATCCTTCTTAACAGATTCAGCCAGCGGCTTACCTCCGCCAACAGGGTCTTGTGCATAAGCATCCAGCAACGCAGGAACCTCTTCTTGATGCTTCTCGCTAGCGTAATCTACAACCATTACTTTTACTTTCATGACTCAAATTACTATAGTAATAACCACTAAGTAAAGAATTCGTATATTAACTCTCATATTTCATTGTAACCCACTAGCAAATTTCTGCTTCACTCTGCTCTATATAATGCGTAGTCTCTGAGCGACATGAAGTATCTCTACGCCTTTGCATTCACTTTTTTCATACTTGCTCTCTCTCCCATAGTAAGTGCGCAAGCACCAGCTCGTGCCGGTCAAAAGGTGGACCCCAGCTCTATCTTCCTCTCTGGTTACACCGCTCTCAGTGAAGCTGAAAAATTAGAGAAAGAAATGAAATATAAAGATGCTTGGAATAAATACCACCAAGCGAAAAGATATTATAAAAGTATCGAAATCAATTACCCTGATTGGAAGCAAGCCCTCATTGAGAGAAAACTCAAAATAACTAATGATAAAATCAAAGAAATTCAACCCCTCGCTGAGAAAGAACACATCGCAAGTCAACAAAAGCTAGCAGACTACAATACTGCGAAAACCTCAGAAAATGGGATTGCTAACCCCAACCTGCCACAGATAACGAGTGCCGTAGACCAGCGTAGAGCCAATGAAATAAGTGCTATACAAAAGGAATTCCAAAAAAAGTTCCAAGAAGAACAAAATAAACACAAAATCCAAGTAGCTAAACTCAATAAAGAATTAGCAACACTCCAGGATCAGCTAAGAAGATCAGCTCAAGGACTCAATACTGAAAATACCCAAACCAAGATCCTTAACGACCAAATCAATAAACTAACAAACGATCTAAATCTCTCCAAACAGCAATTTTCTAACTCTCAGAAAAAACAATTAGAAACCATCAATAAACTCACTCGCGAGCGTATGCTATTAGCCACTGCCCCTCTGAGACAAGATATTGAGCGACTCACTCAAGATAAAGCACGCTCCGAAGAGGAAATGAAAATCATGGTGGCCCGTCATTTGAAAACTCTAACAAGTATCACCAAACTTCAAGACGAACGGGAAAAACTCAACAACGAACTCGCTCTCGTTCAAGCCGCACTGGTAGAGAAGAATAAAAAACTAGAGAAAGTCCAGAATGCAGGAAATAAAGTAGTCACAGCCCTCCGAGATCAGATCAAAGCTCAGCAACTAGAAATCACAACTCTCAACGAGAAACTCGTAGCTTCAGAAAAAAGAAACGCAGAACTAGTTGGTCAGCTCACCCTCGCCAACGACATTAATAAAGAACTCGGCCAGCACCTAGCATCAGTCACCCTTGAGCGTGACAAGCTCTCTGAACTAATCGACCTCAGTGATACGGACCGCACCAAGAAAACAATTCAAGAAGCACTCCGTCTAGGTCAGGAACTCAGAACGGCTAATGAGTCTATAAAGATGCTACAGAAAAACCAAAATGCCTCACAAGATCAAATCATCCTCGCTGAGAATAAGCTCGCAGTGGCCAAGAAGAAAATCATCGATCTCCAAGCTCTAAACACTAACTACATAAGAAGAATAGGATCACTAGAGAATAGCCTCAATGCTACTAAAGAACAACTCGACGCACGCCTCGCTGATGCACCAGATAATCCACTCCAGAAGGAAGAAGTAGACATACTCAAGAAAGCTCTCAAACGTATCACCACTCAGCTAGAACGAAGAAAACAGGCTGAGAGTCTTCTCATCACGGAATACCAGAAATCAGACGGTAAAAACCCTGGTCTCACGAATGCTATCATCAATCTTACTGACACCACTGTTAGACTTACAGAAAAAGAATCTAAACTTCTCAAGGAAAAAGCTGTCACTGATAGCTTCTCCCTCAACAGCGGAAACATTACTGCCGAGCAAAGAAAAATAGCACAAGCTAAGTCTAAAAACCAAATCGAATCACTTGAGTCACTCGCACGACGATGTGTCGAAAAAGGCAAGCTCCAGACAGCGAAAGAAATCTATGATGAAGCCTATGATCAGCATGGTTATCACTACCCATTCTTTATCAATCGTGGAGTCGTCCGTGCACAACTAAGAGAGTTCATAGAAGCAGAGAAAATTTTTGAATCTGGCTCGCAGCTAAAGGAAAACAGCCCATACACCCACTTCATGTTAGGTTTCTGTAGATATAAAAACAGTAAAGATGAACTCGCTAAAAAATCATTAGAAACAGTCATCCACCTCAGACCAGATCACGTAAATGCCTACAATTACCTTGGAGTCATCTCTTATTCAGAATCCAATTACCCAAAAGCAATAGAGTACCTCTCTAAGGCAGTCAGCATCAACCCTGACAACATCGAAGCACAGTTCAACCTCTCAAATGCTCACCTTATGAGCGGAGCAAAAGAACAAGCCGTCGCAGCATACAATCAAGCACTCAGAGCTGGGCTCACTCCTAACTTCGAATACGAGCAGCAACTAGGTCTCAACAAAAACACCAACGCAAATTAACCATAGTTTCATAAAAACATTCACAAAAATCATCATCGCAGTCATCGCCGCTGGTCTCACCACCCTTCTCTCCTCTTGTAGTTATTTAGAAAGACCAACCTTCTCGATCTATTGTTAGAAATTCTACTGGAAAAATAATCAGTAATGCCACTGTTCCAAAAGGAGCCTATTGGACATCAGCTAATGGTCCGCACTACAGTATAGAAAATGCTGGCAAGCAAACCATGCACCTTTATCGAATAGAAGTGAAATAGCAATTTCCCGCTAACCTAGCTTCAATCTATCTCCTTTACCAAACACTAATATATCGCTAAATTAACGTAATGGAAGCCAGCTCAGAGAAACATTTTCAAACCTTTATCAACCTCGTCAATAAGGTAGCTAAAATAGCCAAAGGCCTAAAAATCGCAGCGCTCACCCTCTTTATTCCTACAGTAATTTGTTTCCTGATCGGTCTGATCTACTTTTACTCCAGCTCTGAAATCGGCCACTGGCGCTGGGGCATCCCTTCTGCCATCATGCTTATCCCTATCATCTGTATTGCTATTGTTTGGTATGTGCTAGACTCCATCACCGCCCTCCCTGAAGTCTGTGCCTCTCAGAAGGAACACGTGAAAGCAATGGTGAAACACCACCGTAAAGAGATCGCGCTCGCCGAGGGCAAGCGACTCAGTAAGTTAAAGTACCTCGCTGTGGTAGGAAAAATCCTCTATGGATCCACGGAAGTGATCGATGGAGTAGGCATGGCGACCTTCGCCTCCTCACCTTTCTTCTGGATACTTTACACGATCACCTTTGTTGGATCTATCGTCATGTCCGCGGTAATGCTCATCACCTGCGGTTGCATGTACTTCTTCAGTTAGGAAAACACCTCTACTCAGCATCTAGCTTGAGTGCAGCATTCTGAGCGGCAGACTTCCTTGCTCCAGTATCTACATCCTTCTCATCCGTGAGACGCATTCCGACCGGCTTGGATACCCCAAACTCCTCCATCGTCACACCGTACATCACATCTGCACGACTCATCGTACGCTTACTGTGCGTAACAATAATGAACTGTGAAGTGTCGATAAATCTATCTAACACCCGGAGGAAACGTCCAATATTCGCTTCATCAAGTGGCGCATCTAGCTCATCGAGAACACAGAATGGTGACGGCTTGATCTGATAAATAGAAAATAACAGAGCCACAGCAGTCATCGATCTCTCACCACCAGAAAGAAGTGTTATCGATTGCAGTTTCTTGCCTGGAGGCTTAGCTATCACATCAATTCCAGATTCAAGCGGATCATCTTCGTCTACCAAATGTAAATTCGCATTTCCCTTATCACCGAAGAGCAACTTGAACATCGACTGGAAATTCTCCCGTATCTGCTCGAACGTCTCACTAAATCTCTTACGTGTCTCCACGTTAATACGCTCGATAACATCGATCAGCTCATCCTTAGAAGTAGTAAGGTCATCAAACTGACCTCTTACGAAGTTGTGACGCTGCTCGAGTTCATCGAACTCCTCGATCGCATCCACATTCACCGGTCCCATAGAGTCTAATTTACGCTTAAGATCGCCCACACTATTTTCTACGAAGTCCCAGTCTAAGCCATCGTCACCGAGTACCGCATCTACATCTAGATCTTCACTCGGAGCTTCAGAGATTACTTCCACTTCTTCCTCTGCGTTTTCATTATTAAAATCATCTACATTCTTTTCTGGGTTACGCTGAGACTTCTTCAGCTCAGTAACACAAGTCAGAAGTGTGTGCGTATCTTGACGGAAGACATGTAAGTCCACCTGGTAACGCTCCATTGTTGTCTCAGTGAGATTCTCAAGACGCAGCTCGAACTTCGTAGCCTCCACCTCCTCTTTACCCTTCTTATCTGTAATCTTACTCACCTGCTGACGTATCTCTGTAGCAGCTTTTTCAGCAATGTTAATCTCTTCTAAAAGCCCAGCTCGGCTCGCAGATGCTGTCTCAAGTTCTATCTCTAACTCGTTTGCCGCATTTGTGTTGGTCTCGATCTCTTCTAGAAGCCCACCGCTTTCGCTATCAGCATTCTCTATTCTCTCACGGAAAGCAATGATCTCGCTCTCTCTTCTAGAGGTATGATGACGAAGCTCCTCAAGACGTGCTGCCATAGGTTGTTGTTGCTCCTCGGCTGACTGCATCGCTCGCTTCTCTACGGCAAGATTTGTCTTCAGTTCACTGAGCGCACTCATCGCATCCTGCTCGCGGATCATCATCTCCTCAAGATCCCTGCTCGCCATGAGCTGATCATTCTCAAGTTCCTCAAGACGCATTCTCGAAGTACTGAGGTCAGCCTCCATTTCCTCACGGTTACCAGATGCATTATCTTCACGCTCACTGAGGTCTTTACGCTCGCGTTCTACACTAGAAATTTTACTTTCAATAGACTCCAGCTCACGCGTAGCAAGGCTAAGCTGACCTTGAATAGTAGACTCTTCCACGCGAGCTTTTTGTAGTTTCTCCCGCGCAGCCTCTACCGCTTCACGGCTTTCCACTATCTGACTCTCCAGCAAATCTAACTGCTTCTTTGACTCGGCTTCTTGCTCTGCTAAATTTTCTGTCAGCACCTCAAGATCACAGATCTCATTCTGACGATCAAGTACCGATGACCCAGTCTCACTAGCATCACCGCCTTGGATCACGCCTTCCGCACTCAGCACCGTTCCCTTCAGAGAAGCAAAGGTAATCTCAGGCATCTGCGGTCTGAGCTTAAGCGCAGTCGACAAGTCTTCTACAATGAGGACATTACTAAGAAGCCGATCAATGATCGGTGTCACCACCTTCTCACTCTTCACCTTATCTACTGCCCATGCAATCCCACCTTCAGGAAGTTGCATCAACTGCACATTAGATTGACTAGGAATAAAGTCTTCTGGAACGATAGCAGCCTGCCCCATTCTCTTCACAGTAAGGGTATCAATGATCGACTCAGCTAGCATAGAATCTCTCACTAGAACCGTCTGCAGATGCGCACCCAGTGCTGCTTCCACCGCATGAGTATAGTCTCCATCTACCTGAATGAAGCTCGCCAGTACACCGCGTATACCTGGATCATAAAGATCCTTATCATCAAGACCCGAGAGCACCGCTTGGGTTCCTTGTTCTAGGCCCTCACCAGTCTTCACTAGCTGCTTCAGAACTTCTAGTCTAGACGATGCTTTAGAGTACGCCTTATGCTGTTGTGAGCTTGCTTCACGAGTGCCTTCGAGTGTCCCTCTATATGCCTGAAACTGTCTCTCACTAGAAGAAAAGCTTTCATCCAGTCCCGTAAGAGTAGATACTCTTTCATTAAGAATCTCAGAAATCTTCTCTCGCTCAGCGAAAGCCTCTTCACGCTCGATTCGTAACTTCTCCTCATCTTCAGCCAGCTGACGAGAGCGTTCACGGTTCCCCTCGAACTGAGCTACTGAACTCTCTATTTTTGCCTGTGCAGCAGCGATCAATGTTTGAGTCCTGTTAGACTCAGCACGAGAATCTCTAAGGATCAATTCTTTCTCCTCACGCATTCCACGTGCCACAGCAAGCCGCTCTTCCTGCTCAGCTAGAGATGACTCTTGACTCGATATTTTACCTGTGAGCTCAGTCAATGATACTGTCGCAGTCTGGAAGTCCATTTCCTGCTGCATCAGCTTATTACGCGTCTCCTCTATCTCAGACTCGTTCTGCTCAATACGAACAATAAGCTCAGCTTGGCGTTCCTTATTAAAAGCTATTTTACTCTGCGCTGCATTCGCTGCGTTACGCTTCTCGTTCAGTATCTGACGGATCTCAGACAGCTGGCTTTCGAGCTCCTGGGCATTATCACGAGCTGAGATCACGGCTAGCTCACGCTGCGGGAGATCCTGCTCTATCTCATGCTCTCTCACTTCCAGTGACCTGATAGATCTTCTCAGCTCCTCAGCTTGCGCCTTGATCTCGACATAGTTCTTATGACTCAGATGCGTATCTAGGACACGCACATTTTTAGCCAATGACTGATATCGCCTCGCCTTCGCTACTTGGCGTTTCAGCGAGTTCATCCGTCTCTCCTGTTCTGCAAGCACGTCACTAACTCGGAGTAAGTTTGCCGTCGTATAGTCGAGCTTACGTAGCGCTTCTTTCTTCTCTTTTTTAAATTTTGTAATCCCCGCAGCCTCCTCGAATACTTGTCGCCTATCTTCCGGCTTAGATGATAAAAGCATATCAATCTTCCCCTGCTCCATAATCGAATAAGCAGTACGCCCGATACCCGTATCCATGAACAAATCATGAATATCACGCAAACGACAAATCGTACCATTGATTCGATACTCACTCTTACCATCGCGGAAGACACGGCGCGTGATGCTCACCTCATTAAAGTCCACCTTGAGACCTTCTTCACAGTCAGCCATCGTGAGAGTCACCTCAGCCATCCCCATCGGCTTACGGGTATCAGTTCCACTGAAAATAACGTCTGCCATCTCACCACCTCGGAGAGCCTTCGCAGACGTCTCACCCAGTACCCAGCGGATCGCATCCACCACATTACTCTTACCACAGCCATTCGGCCCAACGATGCCAGTCACACCTTTATGGAACTCAAACTTCGTCTTATTCGCGAAGGACTTGAAGCCATGGATATCGAGGGATTTTAAATACATAATTGCTCAGTGCTAAGAGTTAGAATTCATTACTATCAACATGCTATCCGGTCGCCTATAGAAAAGGCTCATCTAGCACCTAGTCAACCTACTTGCCGACACACACTTTTCCAAGAAAATTACGCCCATGAAGCCCTATGCTGTAGTATCACTGAAAAACAACTCAGTAAGCACTTTTACTAGAACTTAAGTAAAGTGAAATAAATACCTATTAAGACTAACTGGATGACCTAATAATACGGCTTCAGCATGAAATAACAAATAGGCCCAGTCACTGCAACATACAGCCATACAGGAAAAACCCACTTCGCCATTTTCTTATGTTTATTGAACTGGCTCGTAAATCCATACGTCCACGTTAGCAAAATAAATGGCAAACTAATCCCAGCTAAAACAATGTGCGTGATCAACAAGAAAAAATACACAGTCCGCATCACACCTTCTCCAGCATAAAGAGTATTCGGTTCAGTAAAGTGGTAGGCTACATAACAAAGTAAAAATAATACCGAGCTGGTCATTGCCACAGAGATCCAGAATTTATGCGCCTTCACATTCTGCTTCTTGATCATCCACACAGCCAGAATAAGGCTGAGCGCCACGATCGTATTTAGAGCTGCATGCACTGGCGGAAGAAAACCCATACTAACGCCATCAGGCAATGGGATTTTCAAATTAGGTCTATGCATCAGCCCTGCTAATATGAGAACTACTGCCGTCAGAATCCAAGTCAGAACCTTAAGCTTTTTCCCTAGAGCTAGATTAGCCTTACTCTGAAGATAAGTTTGAAAATTTGCCATCAATTAATTTTGTTAGATTAATACATTAAAGTTGTTTAAGAGCATGCACTATCTCTGCATTTAGCTCTTTCTTCTTCTGCGCTACGAACTTCTTATTGTCCCGCTTAGAATAAACCTCAATCTTCTTCTTCATGATCATCTCATGATTAAAAAGCGAGATCCCCATATCATGAGCTATCTCTCCCTGCATACCACTCTGCTCTTTATTCGTATTCTCTTGGAACTCAAGATAAAGCATATTCTTACTGCAGTACTCATTCACCTCATTGACATCATCAGCTGCGAGAAACCACCAGTTACTCGTGTCTGCCTGAAGTGTATTCGCCATACTCTTCATTGCCGCTACACCGTCTACTTCCTGCTTCACACTCATTACGACCATCTTGAAATTATTGTCATTCTTGTACGTTTCGTAGAGATCTGCAAGGAGAGTAAAATTCACTTTATTACACTCTGGACATGACCCGTAAAACTGAGCAAATACCCAAACCTTACCTTCTAGTGACTGAAGGTTGACTTCTACTCCATCTTGATTAGTAGCTACGAAGTCTTCTGTTAGTTTAAGGATATCCATACTTCCTACATCTGGGCCTATATATTCATACGTTATGCTTCTCTCTCCAGCCCTCACATCAGCTTCAGCAGACTGACTATGCTTCTTACTAAGCCACATTGATAATGAAATAATCAGCACAGAAATAACCGCAACAACCGAATAAATCATTACAATCTTAGCTGTATCACCCTTCTTATTCATCTTATCCTGTATTGGTTCACTCATGACTATTTATGGTTATTATATACTAGTTCTTCCTGCTTACGTTTTCTCTTGAGACGGTAGCCCATGATTAAGATAAATGCAATAAACCCAGCAAATATGATCAATGGAAAAAAATACCTATTCGAGTTATTTCTCTCAGAAAAATCTGTATCTATAGATTCATTATTAAGAACATAATCAATATTCTTATACATATAGTTCTGCCACTCGCTCACAAGATTTGTCTTCCCTGACTCTATCTCTGCATCATGACGAGCTACGAAATAGAAGTCATCATGACGGCCTCTCAAGTTCATATTATAATCTACGATCCTAGTGATATCCGGTAAAATCCTGATATCCGTATCCTTCTTCACCTGAGTCACGTCACCGAGCTTCAGTGTCTTATTCACATACTTAGAAAATTCATCACTCTTACATACTATATATACCCAGTCTTCTCCTCCACCGTGCTTCATACTGAATGCCTTAAGATCATCCGCACTAAGTTCATCAATAGGATCTCCTGATATACAGACTATTTGAAACTTATCATTCTCCTTATACTTATCAGCAGCTTGGCTCAGAATATCCACAAGAATAGCTGAGTCACGCTCACTATCCTGAGAAAGCACAGTCATCAGCGAAACTTTATTCTCTAAAAAGGTAAACCCATCTGGGTAAACTATACCTTCCGGCCCTTCGACCTGGAAATTACTTCTCAGATTACCAAGCGTCATCGATGGACGACCTTTCTCCACCTCCTTATACTCCTCCCCCATCTTTTCCTTGTATTTATAAACAATGAAAAAGCCGCCTAGGAACATCAGCCCGATCAGAATGAGGACAGTATTACGGATCGCAGCTGGGTTTCTCTCTACAGGTTCGAGTGGTTCTTGAGCTTTCATAAGTAACTGAATTGTGGACGATGCCGTCCTAATCTATACGCTAGTTTTTCACAAACGGATGCGCGCCACTTCCTAAGCTTAGTTCCAGCAAAATGCAAGTAAACCTAGTGCAAGTGGTAAATATAATAACGTAAACAAAAACAAACCTCTAGATGACTCACGTGTTCCCGCTTTACTAAATTTTACAGCAAGCCAGCACATATAGAATCCAGCGAGTCCTCCACCAGCTCCGAAAATCCAGTTGGCATAATCTATCCCAGGCAAGCATGCCAATGGCGCGAGCACTGTCAACATCACACTGAAAATCAACGCTAGTCTGGCTGTCTTCTTACCACTCACATCTCCATTACTCCACATCGCATAGCCTGCTTCTTCATACTGCTCACGGCAAAACCAATTAATAGCAACAAAGTGTGGAAGCTGCCACAAGAAGAGCAGCGCGAATAAATACCAAGCCTCGCCATCATGCCAGTTACCACCAGCTGCTACCCAGCCTATCACAGGTGGGATCGCCCCTGGGATAGCTCCCACTAGCGTATTCGCAGATGACTTACGTTTCATCGGTGTGTAGATAAAGACATACACCACGATCGTGATAGCAGCTAAATACGCACTCCAAGTACCCACCTTAGCACTCAGATGGATCACTCCAAAGGCACTCAGCATCCAGCCTACAGCAAAGGCAGTCACCACATTCATACGTTTCGATGGTAGCGGTCGGTTCGCCGTACGCGTCATCTGCTTATCCTGTTGGATCTCCATCAGCTGGTTAAATGCAGCACTACCAAAAGCAGCCGCCGCAGTACCTAAGATAGTGTGAAATAACATCCACCAATCTGCCACCCATGCACTATGCATGCTTTTAGAACCTAAAATATATCCGAATAACGTCGTAATCAATACAAAGGTATTCAAGCGGATCTTCGTGAGAACCATCAAATCTTCACGAAGAGTCACCACTTCGTTATTTGATTCAGATCCGTTTACTTCTTTTTGTCTCCTGCCAGCCATTCTACGCGCATCATGCATCTATAAAAACTTTTGCCAAGCCCTAAGATTTTACAAATTCTAACCTTACTTATTCACATTTTGCCTTATTCTTTAAAGCTTATTCACAAATCATAAAAAAATAGATCAACAACAATTAACTACCTAGCTAACTAACTTATTCACAATATTTTTTACGTTTACCAAATCCCCTAATCTTGCCTACAAAGAGACTCATAAATTTAAAACTCAAACATCACACCTAGCAAAACTTCTCACCATGCGATGTATCCAATGCGGCTCACTCGAGGATAAAGTAATCGACTCCAGAATGTCAAAAGACGGGACCTCCACCCGCCGTAGACGAGTATGCTTGAAGTGCGACTATCGCTACACCACCTACGAGCAGATCGAGCGCACAGAACTCCGGGTAGTAAAAAGTGATGGCACTCGACAGACACTCAACCGCGAGAAAATCCTCCGTGGTCTAGTAAAAGCCTGCGAGAAACGCCCAGTATCCATGGACAGGCTCGACCGCGCGGTAGAAGAAATTTTAGCCGAACTCCATAAAGACCACCTCTCTGAAGTCCCCTCAGGAGTCATCGGCGTTAAGGTCACAGACAAGCTCCACGACATCGACCCCGTCGCCTACGTCCGCTACGTATCGGTTTACCGTCAGTTCGAAGACGTTGGAGAATTCATCAAAGAGATCCAACGCCTAGAATACCGTGGCCGTAGGGATCCACTCCAGCCACCACTCTTTAAGGAATAGCCATGATCTGTATCGCAGGAAATATGCCCGTTCTCAAGATAGGAGAATACCAGACCACTAACTATGATACCTACTGGATACGTACCGCTATCGAGGAGGCGGCACATAGGGCAGATCAAGAACACTTCGCATTCATCGATGAAGTCTATGATGGCATAGTTCACTACTTAGAAAATAAGTGCCCACTCAAACTGCTACCTATCGAAGACCTCTTCACCCGCATCGAGCACACCTTAAAAAGAATAGGCTGCGAGCCAATAGCTAATTCTCTCAAAATAGTCTGCCCACCCATCACCCTATCTCTCCAGCGGGCCGCCACTGAGGCTGGCAGTGGCTTCGAGCTCGCCTTTTATAATCTCCTCTTCAAGGAAATGAAAGAGCTCAAAGCGCGGGGTGCGAGAGAAATATTCTTCAGCCAGATCCGTGAATCCGTACTCCTTCTAAAGCAGACTGACCAATGGGATGAAGACTGTGAGCATCTTGAACAAGACATCCTCCTCTGGTTCAAGAAAACAGGCACTCAGCCACAGCGCCAAGGCCATAGGATTCGTTGTAGTTTAGAAAAAATCAAAGCCCTGTAGGGTTCCCTATAGACGCTCAGCATATAGTTTGTTAAAAATTCAACCATGCCTCACATCCTTATCGTTGAAGATGAGTTCTCTATAGCAGAGACCATCATCTATGCTCTAGAAACCGAACACTTCCAGACCACCCACGTCACCACTGGAGCTGAAGCGATCGAACTTAACGCTGATAACAAATACGCCCTCGTTGTTCTCGACATCGGCTTACCAGACCAGACAGGACTCGATGTCTGCCAAAAGATCCGTAAAGAGTCTAACGTCCCCCTACTTTTTCTAACCGCCAGAGACTCAGAGTTAGATCGTATCCTAGGCTTAGAATTTGGAGCCGATGACTACATCACTAAACCATTCAGCCCACGCGAGCTAGCAGCTCGCATCAAGGCCATCTTAAGGAGGACATCTAATAAGAATAACATTTCTAACAATACACCACACAGTGATACCGGCATCAGCATCGACACCCAAGCGATGACGATCCACTGCTACGGTGAACAAGTAGACCTCACTGCACACGAGTATAAACTCCTAGCCACCTTTCTCTCTCAGCCAGGTCGCACCTTCACTCGTGAACAGCTACTCGAACACGCCTGGGATGACCCCGGATCAGCCATGGACAGAACCATTGATGCCCACATCAAGACCCTGCGCGCCAAGCTCACAGCAGTATCTCCAAAATGCGACAAAGTCATCCAGACTCGACGTGGCTTAGGCTATTGCTATCAGTCACCTACAGCATAAACCCACGTCACTTTACAAACTCTTTACACATGGACTTAAATTATCAGCTATGGTAGCTATACACCATGAATATAACTACAATCCTAGTCGCAGAAGACGATCCCGCCGTCAGGCAAGGAGTCGTCGATGCTCTCAGCTATGCAGGTTACCATGTAATGGCAGCCGCAGATGGGAGACAAGCCATGAACTACGCCTTATCCACCCAATATGATTTACTTCTACTAGATCTAGTCATGCCACACCACAGTGGCTTCGAAGTGCTCCAAGCACTCAAGAAAAACCGCCCAGGCCAACCAGTCATCATCCTCTCCGCTCGTGGAGAAGAAGCCGACCGCGTGCAGGGACTGAAAATGGGAGCCGATGATTACGTCGTCAAGCCATTCAGTGTCCGCGAACTACTCGCCAGAGTAGATGCTGTCCTCCGCCGTACCAGCGAACGTTCACCACAAGTCGATGAATTCCACTTCAGTAGCGGCACCGCCAGCTTCTCTAGAAGAGAAATTCTCTATAAAAAAGATAACAGACGTGAGGAACTCTCAGACAAAGAATCAGAACTGCTCTCCTATCTTGTCTCAAACTCCGGCAGAGCGATCGCCAGAGATGAAATCCTCAGACAGGTCTGGAACCTAGACCCGAAAGGCATCTCAACTCGCACCATAGACATGCACGTGGCGCACCTTAGAAACAAACTTAAAGACCAAGATCAATCTATCCTCCAGACAGTGAGAGGAAAAGGCTACATGATAGCATCATGAATAAACCATCCACTATCTGGATCATAGCTGCACTCTGTGTCACCATCGTGCTCACCGCCTTTGGTGTCATCACCAACCGCATGATCCAAAAAGAACTACATCATTCTCAGCAGATAGTGGATGCTCACCGCCAAGGGCGTATCAGACTAGCCATGTGGCGCCTAGATACGCTTGCTGCATCTATCATTGCCAATGAAGACGACCGCTCCGTATTCGAATTCAAAAACCCTGAACTAAATGCAATTACTGCACCCGACCCAGCCTTATCAGTAAACCCTCTCTACTATCGCACGCCAGAGACCACTAACTTATACTGGAATCTAGAACCAAACAACCGGGACAACCTCAGCTCCCCACAAGTCTATAACGAAAGCTATCTTAAAGGAAATAACATAGCTACGAACAAGAATAAACAAAACCGCATCCAGTTAAAAGAACTCAAAGAAATCCTAGCTGCCAAAAATGATGTCGCTCCATTCACTAATGAAATGATGAGCTGCCAAGCTGCACACGTTTCTCTCAATAACTGGGATGCAAATGCAAATAGCCTCCAAGCAGGAAATCTAGAACAAGACTTCAGCTACAACACATATAGCCAAGGCAATGGTTCTGCACAAAAAATAGAAGAAATAATTACCGAACCAACTGAGCAAAAAAAACTCAGCATCGCCGACAAAGATAGCCGACTAAAAGCCGTCAACAGGATGAAAGGCAGTAGAAAAACAGATTCTTGGAACGATAACGTTCAGGAAACAAAAGAAAAAATCAGCAAAGAAACACATCTTAAAAAAGAAGCCCCACAAGCGATAAAAGCACCTAAGTCTGCAACGCTAAACACTCCCATCCCTGAAAGCCAGCCGCAACAGCCTCTACCTGAAATAATCCCTCCCCTACTCACCCAACAATACAACCAGCAAGACGAACCCTTCTCCACCCCATTCACTCCTATCTGGCTCAATGACGAACTCATGCTCGTCAGAAAAACAACCGAACCAGCCCAAGACAGTGTCCAGGGGGTCTGGCTTAATAAAGACGTCATCATCACTAAACTATTAGCTGAGATCCACGACCTATTCCCTCACGCTAGGCTAATTCCTGTCAAACAAGACATCACAAAACTCGTCAAAGGAGAAGTGACCAAAGCCAATGAGTCCACCATGCTTAGCATCCCACTAATGCTTATCCATAATGACCTAGAGCTCGTCCAATCCACTCCTACAGACTACATTCTCGGACCTATCGGCCTTGCTTGGCTAGGAGCTATTCTCGCCATCGGAGCATGTTACTACATGCTTAAAAGTGTATTAAAAATGGCGGAACGCCGAGCCTCATTTGTCTCCTCAATCACCCATGAACTCCGCACTCCACTCACCACATTCAGACTCTACTCAGACCTACTCTCATCAGGAATAGTCAAAGACCCAGAAAAGCAGCAAAACTACCTAAACACACTTAAGCTAGAATCAGAGAGACTCAGCCACCTCGTGGAAAATGTCCTCTCATACTCACAGATCGAGAGAAGTAATGCCAAGGCTAAGGTAGAATCCATTAGTCTCTTCCAACTCATCCAGCGTATAGAACCTCGTCTCAATGAGCGCGCCACAGAAGACAACATGATCGTCAATACTGTCTACTCAGAAAGCTCAGCTGAAGAGGTCTTAGAAATAGACACTACTGGTGTGGAACAGATCATCTTTAACCTCGTAGACAATGCCTGTAAGTACGCCTCAGCGGAAAGCCACGGTAGAGAAATAACTCTCCTAGCAGAAGTCACAAACAGAAAAATCAACCTTAAAATCTGTGATCAAGGGGATGGCATCGCCCGCTCCGAGCAGAAACGCCTCTTCAAGCCATTCCACAAATCAGCCAAAGAAGCAGCCCACTCCAAACCCGGTGTAGGACTAGGACTAGCCCTCTGCAAACGTTTAGCAAAGGCAATGAACGGTGACCTCACCATCTCTAAAAACACAAACACCAAAGGTGCTTGCTTCCATTTTAGTCTACCTAGGTAGAAAATAAAAATCCCCAATTAACCTTAAGGAGCAGCTTAGGGCTGCTTAGCCACCTTAACGCTATGTGCTGTGAACTCACGGCTCGATCTAAGTAAGCAGCTCAGTCACGATCTCCTTCCACTCGTCCATCATGCTAACGGTTTCTTTAGGGATACGTTTGTCACAGCGTAGATACCAATAGCGGGCATTTGCCTTGTCACCCTCTTCGCGGTGCATCATACCGTGGATCCATGAGCCACCAGGATCTGGAAGTTTTTCTACAAACTCATGTGCTTCCTCCCACTTACCAATACCTACTAGGTATAAGCAGCGCTCAGTTTCATTGGTAAAAATAGGCTTTTCTTTTGTCTCTACTGCTTCGATTAGATCTTTTGCTCTCATGATGATACTTGGTTAAATTTATAATATTTCAATTAGACTATATTTTCTTCATTGCCTTAGCTACTGCATCCAGAGTGTCATCGATATCCCCGAAACTGTGTGCCATGCTAATGAATCCTGTCTCGTACGGGCTTGGCGCGAAGTAAACGCCTTCGTCTAACAATGCCCAGAAAAACCTCTTAAATGCTTCCATATCAGCACCCTGCACATCATCCATGTTCACTATTTCCTTATCCGTAAAGAAGAGACAGAACATAGAACCTACACGATTCAGCTGATAATTTAAACCATTTTCTTTTAATAAGGCACGGATACCATATTCCAGCCTAGCTCCCAGCACCTCAAGATGCTCCCAGCCATTCGCCTTCTCTAGCTCCTTGAGCTGGCGCAGACCAGTAGCCATAGCAAGTGGATTCCCACTCAGCGTGCCAGCCTGATAAACAGGTCCATTAGGTGCGAGACAGTCCATGATTTCTGCCTTACCTCCAAAGGCTCCCACCGGAAGTCCACCGCCGATGATTTTCCCCATACAAGTAAGGTCCGGAGTCACTCCCATGAGTTCCTGTACACCACCACGAGCCACGCGGAAACCTGTCATTACCTCATCAAAGATCAGCACCACCCCGTAACGCTGAGTGATCTCACGTAGAAATTCTAAGAAGCCCGGCTTAGGCATGATCAGTCCCGCATTCGCAGGTATTGGCTCTAAAATAATTGCCGCTATGTCATCACCCACGGCCTTAAATACCTCTTCCACAACCTCTGGCTTATTGAATGGGACAGTGATCGTGTGCTTAGCAAAGTCCTTCGGAACACCTGCACTATCTGGCTCACCATGAGTCAGCGCACCAGAACCTGCAGATACTAATAAGTGATCCACATGACCGTGATAACAACCTTCAAATTTCAACAACTTATCGCGCCCCGTATAGCCACGAGCTAGCCGGATAGCTGACATTGTCGCCTCAGTGCCTGAGTTAGTCATGCGGACCTTCTCCACACTTGGCACCCAGTCCACGATAGTCTGAGCCATCTCTATTTCCCATGGATTAGGAGTACCGAACGAAACTCCATCCTTAGCCACTTCATGGATCGTCTGAGTCAGCACGATTGGTGCGTGCCCAAGGATCGCTGGTCCCCAAGTACCTATGTAGTCAATATACGTCTTACCATCCACATCCGTGATGCGACAACCGTGTGCTCTACGCACGAAAAACGGATCACCGTCCACGTTTTTAAAAGCTCTCACTGGTGAATTCACCCCGCCTGGGATTATTTCTTTAGCTTTCTTAAATAGTTTCTTTGAAATTGGACCAATCATAAATTATTAGTGATGTATGTATTTACAGATTAAATGAGAGTGAAAACTGCTTCAACCTAACAGCCAATAAAGACATAAGATATTATCCTCAAGGCAATGGTAAATTGTTAAAGCACTCCTAATCACAGTATAGTAATAAGTCAAATATAGAGTAGTAACTGAATAGTAAATCCATAGAGCTTAAATAATACTTTATCTATCAAACTTTCACCAATATCTTTCGCTCATGATATTAGGTACTAAAAGCTTCCGCAAAGGCATTTCACCACTTACAGCCATTGGCACCCTGCCATTCACTACCACACTTGCCTTCGCTCAAGAAACACCTGAACCACAAACATTACCTACCCACACTCAAGAGTCAGCCCCAACAATACCCCCAGTCACCCCTGAACAGACTGAGGAAAGCCCACTAGCGACAGAACCTGCACCTCCAGTCATGAAGGACTCCTACGAGTTCACCCTCACCAAGGGGAATAATAACTCTATCATGTCTCCTGATGAAAGTCCTGATGAGGCCCTGGCTCCACTCTTTAAGGCTAGCGAGAAACGCAGGGCTGAACAAGCAGGCTTCGATCAGCTCATCACGACCATTCCACTGAGAAGAACCAAGCCTCAGAAAGTCATGTTTCTCCGTTCTACTGAAGGTGGGAAATACGATACTCTCATTATTGATCGTAATCTGGATGACTCATTCAGCGATGAAACTCCCATCATTATCAATGCTGAAGAACTTGAAGAATTTGAAACTGAAACCCTAAGCCGTGATGGCCAGCAGATGGCGGAGTTCACAGTGAACCTACTAAGTAACCACATTTCAGCTGATGACATCCCAGATACAGGAGACTACCCTACCGTCCTTCGTGTCAAATGGACAGAAGAGAACCCAGTGCCTAAAGAACTCTCCTGGTTTGGATATTACTTTTACCATTCAGAAATCCAAGTCTTAGACAAAACTTACCAGATACTCCTTCAAGACGTTAACAATGATGGAATAATAGGAACCCTCGACCGCTGGACCCTGAAGGACAAAGCAAACGAACTCCCAGACAACAGCTCTCGAAATATCCTAGATTATAACTGGATCAACGGCCAAGCATGGAAAATAGACATCAAGAACCCTATCGGAAACCGTGCGGTCATTAGCCAATTCACACCAACGATGAGCTATCAGAAAGACACTGAGATCAGAGACGAGTGGAGTGCTGAAAAACTCGCTGATAGAGCTGACAGAAAAGACAGATTCGAAATCTTCACAGACCTTGATGAAGCAGTCAAAAAAGCGAACAAAGAAAATAAACACCTTATCATCAAGTTTGAGAGCACATGGTGCGAACCATGCAGCGCAATCAACATCTTTGTCCTTCCACAGCAACGCGTAGTCGATGCCAGCAAGAACTATGTCTGGGCAAAAATTAATCATGAAGAACAGCCTGAGATAGCAGCAAAGTACCATGTTACCTCGTACCCAACACTCATCATTTTCAAGCCCAACGGCAAAGAAGCAAAGCGCTTCAGTACTGCCTCTGGTGAGCTACTAGTAAAAAACCTTAACGAAGCCCTCACCACCGTAGTTCCAGATGTAGAGATCCCTCAAGAAGAAGAAACAACGCCAACAACTGATCCTACCGACCCTACCGCTTCCGCCAGCTCTAACAAAACAACTACTGAATAATCAAACTTCCCTCTATTAAGCTTCCCCTTAAGTAAAATGTGGAAGTCTACAAAAGGGCTACGACCACACTAGAACAAGCCAAACCTCAACTCCCTAAAAACAGAAAAACCCTTGCTTTCACAAGGGTAAAAAAGAGTACTCCCAGCAGGATTCGAACCTGCGACCTACGGATTAGAAATCCGTTGCTCTATCCAGCTGAGCTATAGGAGCGTTTTATCTCTTCAGTGCGCATGTGTTAAGGCTAGGACAGCAAAGATGCAAGGTGATTTTAATCTTTTTTACATCTCACTGTGAAACTCGTTTGAATACACTGCCTTTCACAAATCTATTAAGAGCCTTGAACTCGATCAATATAATTTCTCACTAACCAATTTTCAAGAGAACATGAGGCTAATACTAGAGTAGCGACGCAAAAAAGCTAGAGTAACCACCCTCAATGAAAGGTTAGCTCTCTAGCTTTCTAGAACTTTGGTTAAATTTCGATTAAACCCTCTACTTAGTGACTTCTTCTTTCTGCACTGGTTTCGGAGCCTCTTTTTTAGGCTTATCCTTAGCACGACTCTTCCAGATAAATATCTGAGCGTCATTTTTCGAGTTTTTACCTGCTACAGAAGCACCACTGCTTACATATAGCTCCAGCTGCTTCAGAAGCGCTTGAGCTATCTCTGGTTGCTCTGTATAGAGATTATTCTTCTCACCTTCATCTTCTCTGAGATTATAAAGCTGAGCTTTAGGTGCTCCTAATTTAATAGCCTTAGCTTCATCCGGAAAACTCCATCCACCAGATCCATAGCCTAGTATCAGCTTATTATCCCCTTCACGATAGGCGAAATGACCACTCACACTGTGATGAATGATACCTTTTCTTGAGAACGTCGTTTTCTGTTCTTTAAATGCAGGTAAGATATTTTCGCTATCTTCACCCGCATTTTCTGGGAGTTCTTTTTCTACAATAGCTGCACAGGTCGCTAGAAGGTCACTCTGACATGTGAGTAGATCTGACACACTACCTGGCTTGATGACCTTTGGCCATTTCACGAGGAATGGCACGCGATGCCCACCTTCCCAGATATCTGACTTTGATCCTCGGAACTGAGCACTTGCGTAATGCCCCATACTTTCAAGGTTCTTGAAATCTGCTTGTTTAGAACAGCCATTATCACTAGTGACAATGAGTAAGGTCTTTTCTGATAATCCACTCTCATCGAGAGCCTTTACGATCTGCCCCACGAAGTCATCAGTCTGCATCACAAAGTCACCATAGTCACCGAGACCACTCTTACCCTGCCATTCACTAGTCGGAACAATCGGTGTATGAGGTGATGGTAAAGGCATATAGACAAAAAACGGCTTGTCGCTTTTGTATTCTTTAATGAACTTAACGGACTCATCAGCAAGCTTCCCTAACACATCGATCGCTTCAAAGTCTTCACTAGCTGGTCCATCTCTGTGGAATGCCTTCGAGTGAGTCCCTTCACCGACCCAGTTTCTATCACGAATCCAGACATACGGAGGGAAATCTAGTGATGCGGGTATTCCATACCATGAATCAAATCCCAAGTCTACCGGTCCGCCGCCAATCGGTTTTTTCCAATCAATGTTAGAGAGTTCTTCTGGCTTAAATGCTCCTTTATTACGCTTCTGTTTAAGACCATATTTTGCTTTCGCTTTCTGACCATCAATGGTGCCAATACCAAGCCCAAGGTGCCACTTGCCTATCATAGCAGTCGTGTAGCCATTTTCTCTGAGAAGGCTAGGAACCGTCATTCTGTCAGCAGTGATGAGTGGCTTACCATAGCCATCAAGAACATGTCTTTGCAGCTTAGTTCGCCAGCTGTATCGGCCAGTTAAAATACTATAACGCGTGGGTGTACATACCGATGATGTCGTGTGTGCATCAGTAAATGACATTCCATCCGCTGCTACCTTATCCATATGTGGTGTAGGTATCTTACCACGCTTAGGATTTAAGCTCTGCACATCACCATAGCCTAGGTCATCGGCTAAAATGTAAATAATGTTAGGTTTTTCCTCAGCCTGAACAGCAAGTTCAAAGCATAATGATATAGCAGATAATAATAATTTTTTCATATTCTTGTGTATTTCTTAAAATACCTTGGTCTTTTACAGCCCTATAAATAGATATACATAGAAATTTTAAGATAACTTACATAAACTTGTCAGCTATTACTTTTTTATTAAAGCGATCTCTCAGTAAGCGATAGTTTCAACTCATCAAGTAATCTTCTCAGTGTCTCTACTACAAAAACCAGTTCCCCAAGCTTCATATAGAATGGCGGCGTGAAGGATAGAATGTTTCCAGC
The DNA here is from genome assembly GCA_937981665.1 of uncultured Rubritalea sp. Lineage (GTDB taxonomy): Bacteria > Verrucomicrobiota > Verrucomicrobiia > Verrucomicrobiales > Akkermansiaceae > Rubritalea. The sequence goes on along the minus strand of CALJOJ010000083.1, from coordinate 11,505 downwards.
CGGTCCATCTGCTAACATGATCACCCCCTGAGATAACATTTTACTTAAAATCTCGCCTACCACATCCCCTGCTGGTGAGCCGTCTAAATGTCTCAACTCTATGCCTATCATCAGCCCGCGCCCACGCACCTCGTGGATCAATGGTGACTCCAGATCTGAGAGCATCGCCTTTAGTTCATCACCTTGCCTCAGCACATCAGCTGCCACAGACTCGTCCTTATGGATATTCAGCGCCTTTACTGCCATAGCACAGCCTAGCGGATTCCCTAAAAACGTACTCGTGTGAAGAGCTTCTCCACTAGACACTGGCCACTTGTCCATCACTTCAGCCTTACCAACACAGGCGGAAATAGGATACCCTCCACTGAGTGCCTTACCTAGACAGATCAGATCCGGATAGACTCCCTCCCACTCACAGGCAAACAACTTCCCCGTGCGATTAAACCCGCTGTAAATTTCATCAAATATCAGAATAACATCGTGAGCACTACACCAGTCTTGTAGAACTGCCAGAAAGCCATGCGGCGGAATGACTTTCCCTCCACGCCCCTGAATCGGCTCTACCAATAGAGCACCAATACTAGAACTATCTAATGCTGCTAAATCTGCCTTCAGCTCAATGACCTCTTCCTCCGTCTTAGGAAAGCTCAACGAAACACGAACCTCTGCTAACTGCGGCTCAAAAGGTTGTCTAAATTTCTTAAACCCACCACCTAACAGCGCGCCATAGCCAAGACCATGATAGCCATTCGTGAAGCAGATAACACCAGGCTTCCCAGTAGCGATAAAGGCTGTCTTGAGGGCGCTCTCCACAGCATCTGAACCAGAGTTCGACAGCACGGACTTACCCACACCTAGCCCCCAGCGCTCGAAAGTCATCTCGGACAGTAGCTGACAGACATCCACCTTTAGTTCTGTGGGATGTACATCCCCCATGCCGTGAATCAGCTTCTCAGACTGAGAGTGGATCACCTCTGTTAGAGACTCAGGCGTATGGCCTAGACCAGCCACCCCAAAGGCGCTAGTCACATCCAAATAGCGGTTACCATCTGCATCCCAGACATTTGTACCACTGGCTCTGTCCCAAAAGACCGGCCAGTCATCTGCGGTGTAAGTCACGTTCTGACTTTCGTATCTGCGGAGTTTTTCAGCCAGCTCAAGCGAGCCTGGCCCAGGTATCTCCGTCACTAAGTCAGGTAACATTTCTTTAAAAGATAAATACTACTTTGCTCCTACGCTCTTAGCTTCGAGTCCATCTAACAGCTTCTGATGAATCCCACCGAAACCACCATTACTCAGCACCGCCACCACGTCACCAGGCTCAGCACCTGCTACAACGTGCTTCACGATGTCGTCCACCTCATTGATGAACCAAGCATCAGTACCCTTTGCCTTGATATCCTCAGCTAGCTGAGTCGGGTCTAAGCGCTCTTCCAGTGGAATACTCTCAGCACCTGGCACACCAGCTATGATTGACCGGTCCGCTCTGCATAGTGCATCTGCTAATGGTTGCTGGAACACCTTACGGCGTGTGCTGTTAGATCTAGGTTCGAAGAGTACCCATAGATTATTTCCTGGGAAACGTTGTCTCATCGCATCCACAGCTAGATCAATCGCAGTAGGGTGATGAGCAAAGTCATCAATCACCTTCACACCATTTGCCTCACCCTTCAGCTCCTGCCTTCTCGCGATACCTGAAAACGTAGATAAGCCCTCACGGATCTCGTCCGGAGTGAGTCCTGAGAAAAGCGCTGCATTCACTGCCATCGCTGCATTTCTCACATTAAATTCTCCAGACATAGGCACTGTATAGCGCTCTCCAATGAGTGAAAAACTACTATCATCACCATCGTAAGTCACGTCTTCGATACGGATATCATTCCCTTCATCCATCCCCACCTTCTTCACAGGAGCATAAGAACCTTCAGAAACTGAGAGACAGTTTTCGTCATCACCATTAATAAATGCCACACCATTCTCAGGCACTACTTTTAGTAATCTCTCGAAGGTCAGCTTGATCTCATCAATATTGTCATAAATATCAGCGTGATCGAACTCAATGTTATTCATGATCACCACCTCAGGAAGATAATGGAGGAACTTAGAACGTTTATCAAAAAATGCTGTATCATACTCATCACCCTCTAACACAGTGAAATCACTATCTGTAAAACGTGCGCCCTTGCCCATATTACTAGGTATCCCACCGATCATATGGCTAGGATTCTTATCCGCAGACTCGAGGATCCACGTTAGCATAGAAGTAGTCGTTGTCTTTCCATGCGTACCAGACACAACCATATTTCTCTTACCGCGCAGGAAGTGATCCTTCAGCACCTCGGGAAGAGATGAATAGAGCAGCTTACGGTTAAGCGCCTCTTCTGCTTCTGGATTACCTCGGGATATCGCATTGCCAATGATGACTACATCTGCATCAGCAGGAATATGCTCAGCCTTATAGCCAGAGAAGATCTCCACTCCCTGAGACTCCAGAAATGTAGACATTGGAGGATACACATTCTGGTCAGAACCAGTTACTTTATACCCTTTTGCTTTCATGGCAGCAGCCACAGATCCCATAGCTGTCCCACATACTCCTACGAAGTGAAAATTCTTTTTATTACTCATATCCTTGTCGTTTGTATTTTAAAATTGTGGGGCTGAAACCTTACCACTGTCAACCTCATGCTGGCGCTTTGATAAAATATTATCAGCCATTTCCCTAACCATTTTTTCGAGAATCAACCTAAGATGACTCCCCCGTCTATAATCAGCTGGTGCAATATGCTTCACACGACCCGCATGCGCACACATCTGAAAACACTTATCAAAGCTTTTATTCGTCTTATCGTTAGCATTATACACAGCTATCGCATTCCCGCCATTCTTCTGCATCACCGTAAAGCAAGGCACATCCGTAGGACCATCACCCACGTACACCATATTTTCAAATGGCACCGGACGCACCCCCTCTGGCATATGATCATTCACATCATCCCCATAGTCTAACAGACCCTTATTGATCCGGTAGAGAAACTGAGTCTTCGTAGTATGTGAAATAGCGCGCTTAGGAAAGCTGATCACTCCATTCTCATCCTCGCCAAATTCACAGCCATAGATCCTTGTGAAATATTTCGCTAACCTACTACCATCAACAAGTGCCTTCAGACCAGATGAGACAATATAATGCTCCACCTTTACCCCTGCAGACCTATGCAGATCAGTCAGGCACAGACCTTCTATTTCCTCAAACATCTCCGGAAGACCTGGAAAAAAAGTCAAATTAGCCCCCAGTTCTGTCAGCCTATCATTTGAAACTCGGTCCATGGCTAAATAGTCTAACAGACATTTAAGATACGCCATCTCACTATCCCAGTTACTCTCCTTCACCAGCACATTACACTTTTCCCAAAAAGAAGCTGGGTCTATACCAAACTCAGGGAACAACACGTCATCCTGCATGAAACAAGGGCTCAGCGTCTGATCATAATCATAGACCAGTGCGATAGTAGATTGGGGAATTGCCATTAGATGCGTGAGATTCGTAGGTTTTAAATAGAGACTCATTTAATAAATCATTAAGATATACTAAATAGTCGATTCCATAGAAAAACAAACTCCACTACAGACAGCAAGGATATATCACCCGAACAGCATCTAACAGCCTATTTCAGCTTGCCCGCCTTCCTCTCAGACGCTAATAAACACCTATGTTACCTCAAATCGAATCCCTACTCGTAGTTCAGGACAGAGACCATCAGCTACAGACTCTCACAAAAGAGCTTGAAAAAGTCCCCCGTGATGCAGCGGCTATTAAAGAGCGTGTCATGCAAGCCAATGCCGAATTCACCACAGCTAAAGAAAACGTCCAGCAGAACGAACTAGCAGTAAAGAAAATAGATCTCGACCGTAAGACCCGCACCACCACCATCGACAAGTTAACCGTACAGCAGTTCGAGACATCCAAGCCTGACGAATTCGCAGCCCTTGGTGCTGAGATCACCCGCTACACAGACATGGTCAGCGAGCTAGAGACTCAAGAGCTAGAATGCATGGAAAAGTCTGACGGACTAACAACAGCACTAAAAGCCGCCGAAGAAAAACTCAACGTAGTCAAAGCCGGCATGCCAGCAGAAGTAAAGGCACTCACTGAGAAGAAAGGGAATCTTACAACAAGAATAGCCGAACTCACCGCAGAGCGTACGAACCTCATCAAAGACATCGAGTCCGGCACCCTCGCTATTTACGACCGTGTCTTCGCCAAGAAAGGCAACTCAGCCGTCTCACCACTTTCAGAGAACCAGTGCGGAGGATGCCATATGAAAGTCATCGCAGACACCATCAGCAGAACGATCCAGGAAAAAGAACTCAGCCAGTGCGAAAACTGCGGATGCTTCCTCTACTCAGTCTAAGCTAGATTGATAATTTCAAGTCATCCACTAACACAATTCCATCTAACATCATGCTACCTTGGTTTCAAAACGGAAAATTCCCCCTCTACCTCGCTCCCATGGCAGGAGTCACAGACGTGGTCTTCCGTACCATCTGTAAAGAACTAGGAGCTGACGTAGTCGTCACAGAATTCGTCTCAGCTGAAGGCATCATGCAGCGAGATGCATACACTAAAAAGTACACAGAGTTTAACGACGAGCAACGCCCACTCGGCATCCAGATCTTCGGCGCTGACGGCAAGCGAATGGGTGAAGCCGCTAAAAAAATCATCGACTGGAAACAACCAGACTTCATCGACATCAACTTCGGCTGCCCGGTAAACAAAGTCGTCTCTAAAAACGGCGGATCATCCCTCCTCAAAGACTGCCCACTACTAGCCAGCGTCGCCCGGGGAGTCTCTGACGCAGTCGGAGACCAAGTCCCCGTCACCGCCAAAATAAGAATCGGATGGGATCAAGAAACCATCAATGCCCCAGAAGTCTGCAAGACGCTCGAAGAGTCAGGCATGCAAGCCATATCCATCCACGGACGCACCCGCTCACAAGGCTACCGAGGTGAGGCAGACTGGGACGTCATTCAGCAATGCACTCAAGTCACAACCCTCCCCATCATCGGCAATGGTGACATTTCTACCGGAGCTGACGTCAAGCTCAGACGCGAGACCACAGACGTCAATGGAGTCATGATCGGCCGTGCCGCCATGCAGAACCCGTGGGTATTCCGCGAGGCAAAACATTATTTAGAAACAGGTGAAGAGCTCCCACCTATCCCTATGGAAGAACGCTGGGCACTCATCGTGAGACACTGCGCCCTAGCCATCCAGAGCACCCGCTACGGTGGTGAAGAAAAGCACACCATCATGGCAATGCGCGCCAGACTCATGGCATACTGCAAAGGCTTCCCTGGAGCAAAGCCACTTCGCTCCAGACTCTGCCAAGTCACCTCACTCTCAGAAGTAGAAGACCTAGCAGCGGAACACCTCAGCGGAACACTAACAACTCCCCCCATCGGTGACACCAAATAAAGTTCCAACGGAACTCCATGATACTAAACATAACCCCATCACCACTAAAACAACCCAAAAGGAGCCCAAAGGGTTCCAACACTCTAGCCAAGTCTGTAGCCCTCCATAGGCGGACAAGAGCTCATTACAAATAACCCCTAGCCTGTAAGGTCAGCACAACGCATCAACAACCGCGTCTTGTTTCTTTTTCTATAAATTACTCACCTGCTAATTCAACATTCCATTTTTTAATAAGAGAAGGGTCTCCAAAACTCCTTGTCAAATCATCGTAAAGACAAGCTAATTAAGCTTTAATCTTTAAGTTATAACCTTATCATCCTATTGTTACCCGAAACATCCATTATATGCCGCCTTCAGAATACACATACGATAATCTTTCAGATAGCACCACATCTGTAGTCAAGGAACAGGACATCGAATACGGATTCATAGGCACCCTCCAAGACCTTAAATACACCTATCGTAAAGATATTCGTGACCGCCAAGCCCTCGAAGCGAACTTCCGTGAAAAGTTCAACAAGCTCAACGCCGTCACCCTATCCGATAGCGAATTCGACCGCCTCCTCGCTCAGATCACTACTCCAGACGTCTATCAGGCATCTGAGACTCTTCGCGCCCGCAGCGACTTCGAGCGAGACGACGGCACCCCGCTGAACTTCACCCTCGTGAATATAAAGGACTGGTGCAAGAACGACTTCGAAGTCGTCAACCAGCTCCGCATCAACACCCGCAGCAGCTTCCACCGCTATGATGTCATCATCCTCATCAATGGTATCCCCTGCGTCCAGATAGAGCTCAAGACTCTCGATGTAGACCCTCGCCGCGCCATGCAGCAGGTCGTCGATTACAAGAAAGACCCGGGCAATGGCTACACCAACACTCTCATGTGTTTCATGCAGCTCTTCATTGCCAGCAACCGCACTGACACGCGCTACTTTGCTAATAACAATAACGAGCACTTCGCCTTTGATGCCAAGGAAGTCTTCCTTCCCGTTTACCGCTGGGCAGACCGAGATAACTTACCCATTCCACATCTAGACCGCTTTGCGGAGACCTTCCTCCCTAAGTGCCACCTCGGCCACATGATCAGCCGCTACATGGTGCTTGTCTCCAGTGAGAAGAAAATGCTCATGATGCGTCCTTACCAGATCTATGCCGTGCAGGACATTGTCAAATGCATCGAACAAAACAGTGGCAACGGCTTCATCTGGCACACCACTGGTAGTGGTAAGACCCTCACTTCTTTCAAGGCTTCCACCTTACTCAAGCACAACCCAGACATCGATAAATGCCTCTTCGTAGTCGACCGCAAAGACCTCGACCGTCAGACCCGTGAGGAATTTAATAAATTCCAAGAAAACTGTGTGGAGGAAAACACCAATACCCACACCCTCGTTCGCCGCCTCCTCTCAGACGACTACGCAGATAAGGTCATCGTCACCACCATCCAGAAACTCGGCCTCGCTCTGGATGAAACCAGCAAGCGGAACCAAGGCCGCAAGGAACGTAACAAGCAGACTTACAAAGAAATCCTGACTCCGATCTCTGATAAACGCATCGCCATTATCTTTGATGAGTGCCACCGCTCCCAGTTCGGTGAAAGCCATCAGGCGATTAAGAATTTCTTCCCACAGTCCCAGCTCTTCGGCTTCACCGGAACCCCCATCTTCGAGGACAACTCCACTGCCAGACAGATCGATGGAGAAGTCGCTACGCTAAAGACCACCGAGGACACCTTCCAGCAAGAGCTGCATAAATACACCATCACTCACGCTATCGAAGACAAGAACGTCCTCAAGTTCCATGTCGACTACTTTAAACCCGAAACCACAGGCAACACCCCACCTCCTAAATCTGGCGAACCACTCGCAAAGCAAGCCGTCATCGAAGCCATCCTCAGCCAGCACGACCAAAGCACGGCCAACCGCAAGTTCAACGCCATTCTCGCCACCGCGTCCATCAATGACGCCATCGCTTTTTATGAGCTGTTTCAGAAAATACAACAGGAGAAACAAGAAGCCGACCCCGACTTCAAGCCCCTCAACATCGCCTGCGTGTTCTCTCCACCCGTGCCTCCCCATCCTAAGGACAAAAACGGCAAAGACATCAAGCAACTCCAAGAAGACTTAATTCAAGAAAGTCAGGACAACCAAGAGAAGCCTAACGAAAAGAAAAAAGCCCTCGAAGCCATTCTCAAGGACTACAATACCAACTTCGGTACCAATCACCGCCTCAGCGAGTTCGATGCCTACTACCAAGATGTGCAAGACCGTATCAAGGCTCAAAAATTCCCACTAGCAGACCTCCGTGCCGCCCTGCCACAGGCAAACGCACACAAGATCGACATCACCATCGTCGTCGACATGCTACTCACAGGATTTGACTCGAAATACCTCAACACTCTCTACGTTGATAAAAACCTCAAATACCACGGACTCATCCAAGCCTTCTCGCGCACCAATCGCATCCTGAATGACTCCAAGCCACACGGTCATATCCTCGACTTCCGCCAACAGGAGGACAATGTCGATGATGCCATCAAGCTCTTCTCTGGTGAAAAGCAAAAGGAAGAAGCAGCTAAAATCTGGCTGGTCGAAGCCGCGCCCATCGTCATCGAGAAACTCGGCACCGCCGTCCAGCAGTTAGAGGACTTCATGAGTTCCCAGGGCCTCACCTGTGCCCCAGAAGAAGTGCCAAAGCTCAAAGGCGATGCCGCCCGTGCCCAGTTCATCAAGACCTTTAAAGAAGTCCAGCGCCTCAAAACCCAGCTGGATCAATACACCAGCCTCGAACCCGAGCAACAAGCAGCCATCGAAGAAGCCCTCCCGCTAAACACTCACCGAGCATTCAAGGGCGCCTACATCGACACCGCGCACAAGCTCAAGAAGCAGCGTGACAGCGAAGACCCTGCCGATTTATCACCAGAGATCGACGACCTCGACTTCGAGATGGTCCTCTTCGCCTCCGCCACCATCGACTACGACTACATCATGGAACTCGTCGCCAAGGCAGACGGCCAAGCCCCAGGCAAGGAATCCATGACCCGTGAGCAGCTCGTCTCCCTCATCGCCTCAGACGCCCAGTTCGCAGACCAGCGTGATCTCTTAGAACAATACATCAACCAGCTCGACCTCGGCCAGGGCCGCTCCAAGGATGACATCGTCAATGGCTTCGAAACCTTCAAAACCAAAGCTGGCAATCAGCGACTCAAAACCATCGCCCAAACTCACCAACTCGCACCCGATTCCCTCAACGACTTCGTCGAGGAAATACTCAACCGCCACGTCTTCGACGGCCAACTCCTCACCGACCTCATGGCACCACTCGAACTAGGCTGGAAAGCACGAAGCAAAGCGGAGCACTCTCTGATGAAGGAGCTGGTTCCGCTCTTAAACCAACGCGCGGGCGGACAGGAAATATCGGGGCTGTCTGGATACGGAGAGTGAATTAGGAATTTTAAATTAGGAATTAGGAATTGAAAACTACACAGACATTACAGCCGAAATTAAGGTTTCCAGAGTTTGAGGGAAATGCCAACTGGAGCGAAGAAACATTAGGAACGCTTTTCAAGCATCGACAAGAAAGAGCTCTAGAAAACCTGCCACTTCTCTCCCTTACAGCAGAAAAGGGGATAATTCCTCAAGCTGAGAGTGGTAGAAAAGATAATTCAAATTTGGATAAATCCCGTTATCTCAAAGTAACCAAAGGTGACATAGCCTATAACACCATGCGTATGTGGGAAGGTCGAAGTACACTCTCCAATCTAGAAGGGCTAGTTAGTCCTGCTTACACCATCTGTGCTCCCCAAAAAGAAACAGACTCTGTCTTCTTTTCGTATTACATAAAAACACAATTCCTAATCGAGCAGTTCTATAGAAATTCCCAAGGGCTGACTAAAGACACTTTCAGCCTAAAATACCCTTCGTTTGCAAAAATAAAAGTTCTCCGACCAACAAAAAGAGAACAACAAAAAATCGCCGATTGCCTGGGTTCCTTGGATGAATTGCTCACCGCCCACCGCAGCAAGCTCACCGCCCTCCAAGACCACAAAAAAGGCCTCCTCCAACAACTCTTCCCCACCGAAGGCCAAACCACCCCCAACCTCCGATTTCCAGAGTTTGAAAACTCGGGAGAATGGAAACAAGTAAGTCTAGAAAAACTAGCCAAAAGAGGTTCAGGTCACACGCCAAGTAAATCGCATTCAGACTATTATAACGGAGACATTAAATGGATTTCTCTAGCTGATTCTAAACGACTTGATAATGGGGTAATTGCAGAGACCAAAATCAAGATTTCAGAATTAGGCATCAAAAACTCATCAGCGAACGTCCATCCCCCTGGCTCAGTTCTCCTGAGCAGAGATGCAGGTGTTGGAAAAAGTGCTATTATGGGGTGTCCTATGGCAGTGAGCCAACACTTCATTGTTTGGACATGCCACAAGAATACACTTTCTAACTGGTTTCTGTATTACCACCTGCAAAAACTGAAAACATTCTTCGAAATGATCGCTGTAGGAAGCACCATCAAAACAATCGGCCTTCCATTCTTCAAGAAGATGCTTCTCCTGGTTCCTAGCTTTGACGAACAACAAAAAATAGCCATCTGCCTCAACGACCTAGCCTCCCTCATCACCGCCGAAACCAAAAGCATCGAAGCCCTCCAAACCCACAAAAAAGGCCTCATGCAACAGCTCTTTCCTAATCCTGATCTAATCAAGTAATGAGTAATCAGCCGAAAGTTCTTAGCTATGCAAACCTGCCCAACTTAGCAAAAAAGCTACGTGATGACTTGGGTGGGGTTTCTGTCATTCTACTTTATGCATATAACCGCACTGGTAAAACTCGCTTATCCATGGATTTCAAGGAGATGGGTAAAAGAAATGGTAACGTTGATACACTATATTTTAACGCCTATACAGAAGATCTATTTACTTGGCATAATGATGATGAAGGCGAGGATGTATTCTATTTAGATCTAAAGAAAGACTGTAAGTTTTTTTATGGGATAGAAGATTTAGCACTAGATGAAACTATCGCTTCTTACCTTTCTCGCTATGCCGATTTTGAATTTCACATCGACTATGAATTTTGGATAGTTAGCTTTAGCAAAGATAGAAGTGATACCATCAAAATATCTAGAGGTGAACAAAATTTATTCATCTGGTGTCTCTTTATGGCAATCTGTGAACGTGTGATTGATGGTCACGTATCTTACCAATGGGTGAATTACCTCTACATTGATGATCCTATTTCCTCGCTAGATGATAATAACGCGATAGCCGTAGCATGTGACCTTGCTAAATTACTTCGTAAAGCTGAGACGCGTGACTTTGGCAATAATGACCCCGCCCCTCTAAAAATTGTATTTTCGTCTCACCACGCATTATTCTACAATGTAATGTGTAACGAGCTAGGAAGATCTTATAATGACCAAACAAAGGTGAAACATAAAAGGTATTTCCTGCACAGACCTAACAGTGACGGAAGATACACATTACAATCAACGGAAGACACCCCCTTCTATCACCATGTAGCCACACTCGCAGAACTACAACGTGCTGCAGACCCTGAAAAAGGAACTCTATACACTTTCCACTTCAATGCGCTACGAAGTATCATGGAAAAAACGTCTGCATTTTTCGGGCATACAGAACTCTCTTTCTGTTTAAAAGATCTCGATAATGACAAAAACGAAGCGTTATTTAACCGTGCCTTAAATTTGTTAAGTCACGGTAGATATACCATTCATGAACCAAATCTGATGAGTGAGGACAATCAAACTCTATTTCGCCTAATCTTAAGCGGATTCGTCAGTAAATTTGAATTTGATCTCCCCCAAATTTTTCCACCCAATAAAGAAATAGTAGACTCACCATGAACTTCACCCAGCTCATCACCAATCTCCGCGACCTTGACGGCTCACTAAAGAGCCACGTCAAGCAATCGGCGAACATTGGGCTGACGTTGCGGAATTGGTTCGTGGGCGCTTACATTGTGGAATTTGAGCAGAATGGAGAAGAACGGGCAGAA
>CALJOJ010000082.1 GCA_937981665.1 uncultured Rubritalea sp. | reverse complement strand
TACATTCCAAGCACCTCGGCAATAAGCGCCATTCTTACAGGCACACCATTAAGCGCCTGCTCGAAGTATCTAGCCTGAGGGAGCGAGTCCACGGCTTGCTGGATTTCATTCACCCTAGGAAGCGGGTGCATCAGCGTGGCGTCCGGCTTCATCTTGGCTACTAGCTCAGGAGTGAAGACAAAGGCATTACGCACCTCATGGTACTGGTCTAGATGATCAAATCTCTCCTTCTGCATTCGTGTATCATAGATCACGTCTGAGCGCATAAGCACGTCTTCCGCTAGCTCATTACAGATCTCATCACCAGACTCCACATACTCAGCGGGCATCTGGATCACCTCAGGAGCGACGAACGATAGCTCGACCCCATCATAGTTACGTAAAATTTTAGCAAGAGAATGAACAGTTCGACCATATTTAAGATCACCGACGAACGCCACCTTCATCTTCTCCTCGGATATACGGTGGTGCTTCGTGATGGTAAATAAATCTAACAAGCTCTGAGTAGGATGCTCACCGGAACCATCACCACCATTGAGAATAGGAACGGGGGAATAGTGAGCCGCGAGCTTAGCTTCACCCTTCATCTTCGTCCGGAGCGCAATGACATCTGCATAGCCCCCCACTATCCGGATGGTATCCTCCATCACTTCACCCTTAGTCTGTGAGGAAAAGGTAACGTCTGTTTCCGAAACCACATTCCCGCCCAGCCGCATCATCGCCACCTCGAAAGACAAGCGAGTACGCGTGGACGGTTCATAGAAAAGAGCACCAAGAATTTTCCCATCACACATCTTAGAGCCACCAGCGGCAATAATAGCCTCCATTTCTGAGCTACGTGCCATGATGGCATCTAAGTCATCACGAGTGAACTGATCTGCTGAAAGAACATGCTTTATCTCCATGCCCAAGATCATAGATCATCCCTCCTTCATGTCAGTAACAAATGACAAGCTCAGTATGCAAAAAAGCGCCCCTCAATAAAGAGAAGCGCTCTTTAGAAAAATCTAACTAAAATTTACAACCCAAGGGGCAACTCAGATAAATTATGTAGCTGGCTACGTAGGTCATTCACCTTATCAGGATCATAGAAGCTAGAGTTCATCACTCCTACCACACCATTATCAGTAGTGATCAGCTTAGGAATCACTCCGCCTGGTCCCTTCTTATGGTATTGCCTGCGTACTGTTTTGCCAGCTGCATTCACCACCGTATGGCTCCAGATAGTTGGACTTGTCAGGAACAGCACATGCATTTGATTTTTATTATCCAGAGTCGCTCTGAACTCTCTGAAGGCAAGGTTTCTGCCCATTGAATAAGTTGCTAGCATTTTATTACGCTTTACATCCTCGACCTGCACATAGAGCTCGGTAGAGTCACCTCTCTGCACATTCATGATCCGGTACTCTCTCGTATCTCCTGGAGTGCCTGGCACACCAGCACGCTGTTTCCAGACTGCTCTTCCATTGATCACTGTGAAATGCACCTTATTGGTATTTGTCCCCTCTTTAGCATTCTGGCCAGGCATCCGAATAATGGCATAAGCAGTGTAGTTCCCCGGTGTACTAAGATTATAAACGTTATTGAGTGAGAAAGTTGAGGTTTTCGTCTCACCAGTCCTTAGACGTGTCGCAGAAAAGGAAAAGTTAGCGACCTTAAAAATTGGGTTCCCTGAAATGCGCTCTACCACAAATTCAATCCATGGTGACCTCGCTTGGTTAACAAAATCAATTTGCCTTCCCGAGCGGTTATTCAATGTTACTGCTAGAGTAATATTCTCATAAGCCACATACTCTTTCTTCCCCATTTTAGCACTAGTCACGATCTGGCAAGCACCAGTCTGAGAGCCTAGCACCGCTATCATAGCAATCATTAATATAGTTAATATATGTTTCATAATCATGTTGTTGTTTAATATTTATGGTTGTCCTACAGTCCTGAATCCAACATCTCTACGACGAAGATCGCGGGCATCTTTGTTCTCCCCTGAAGGGTCTAGCCAACGCTTGGTAGTTGCTGTAAAATCATCATTATATGAGCCACCTAGAAGCACAGGCTTCTTCATGACAGCCATTGGGTCAGTTATTGGTTTAGATTTATTAAGGCTCCACTCTGCCACGTTTCCAGCCATGCCATAGATCTTGCTCGCTGTGACATCTTCTGAGTCCTGGTCCACCGCCCCCCAGCTAGATGGCACTATTTGCTCGGCCGTAGAACCAGATGACTTTAGCGCCGTATTCCACTCAGCCTGAGTAGGTAGCCTCCTGGAATGTGATGCGGCGAATGCGCGTGCATCCCACCAGTCCACTCCCACAACTGGGCAATTCAGGCTAAGCTTAAGCCCGTTCCATTTTCCCCCAGCTTTCGCTGCTGCGTACATCTTGTCCCAGTCATCAGGAAAATATGATGTTTTATACTCTGGCAGCTCCTCATGCCAAATGAACTCAAGCATCTCAGGAGAGAGCCCTTTTAGAAATTTAGCATACTCGCCGATCGTTACCTCATGAGCATCAATACTGAACGGCATAGAATCCTCAGAATCCACTAACACCACGTCCCCGAGATCTCTCTTCTTAGGAGCCTTATTACCATTCATCAAGTACACAGCCCCACCCGCTATCAGAGCAACTACGCATAATGAAACGAGAATAACTCCCGTATTCTTACTCCCTGGATTCTTCATCTTCCCAGTAGCGCTACCAATTGCTCCTGTAGGCACTGGCTCAGAAAGCTGCTTCTCCACACCATCTGACAACTCTTTGATCTGATCCCATGTTAACGGAATATCGCGCTGACGATCAGCCATAAAGCCTAACAAGGATGCCGTCCTAGTCGCCCCAGGTTCATCCACTTTAAGGATCTTCTGGAAATTTTCACCCAGCACCGCCTTGTCTAAAGTCGAGATATTATGATCACGCTCACCACCTACCGCCATGTTAATCATTCTGCACCTCCCTGTTTCTGAGATGAATAATTGATTTGGCCGTAGCGGTAATATCGCTATCTGATTCGTCTCTAAATACAGATGTGCATCAGCCAACTGCTTTAGCAGATGAACCACCTCTTTAGGTGTCAGTTTTTCTTCATTGAGAACTTTATCCTCTAGCGTATCACCAGGAATCTTCTCTCTCGCATAAAAACAAACCCCCTCTTCATGAACAGCTTCAAACACAGAACCAATCAACGGGTGATCCACCCTCGCCTTCGTTCTAACATCACTCAGATAAGTAGCTATCACGCCCGCATCACTATGTACCACTCGCTTTAGACTATCAATAATCACCTCACGACCCACAGAGACCTGATCCGCTAACCATGTCCGTGTAGCCTCTCCCTCATAAATAAGCTCTTTAAGGTGATAATCTCCTACCTGCATTCCAGGCTCTAGTCTTTGATCGGTTTCTAACATAGGTTAATAAATTCTTATTTAGACTCGCATATGACTATGAAATAACAATCACAAGTTAACAGATTACTCATCTAAAGTTGGTAATAGCATCCCCTCCCCATCAACACCTTCCATCCCAGGTAACACACCAAATGGCAATGCATTAGGGTCATAGTGCTGCTCGTACTGATCTTTCGCATGAATCCCGTGCAACCTACCAGGATACGCATACTGATCCATAAGTTCACCTTTATAATACAGCTCTACCACATGACCGAAATAACGCCTCTCACCGAACAAGTGAACATCCGATCTACCTAGCGCCGGTAAAGTATAGACAGCCTGAGCCACCTCCTCTTCCTCCTTCTCCCAGTCCACGGGATCAGTCACCCATCGCTTCTGGATGTTCACCTCACGCTGTTGAGGAACCGGCACTACTTCCTTATTATCCACGATGTCATAGAAGAAAATACGCACATCTATCTGCGATGGCTCGATTTGCCGAGTACTCAGCCTCCTCACTGGGATACTAATCTGCGCGGACAATTCATCAGCCCCCACACGTTTGACCACATTTCCTAACTGAAACGGCACCACATCCGGAGCATCCTTCACACCATTCGCTATCTTATCCACAGCGATGTCATAATAAGCACCAATGTCAGCCCCCATCATAAACAATTCATTATACTGGTCACTAGCACGCTCCCAGTTACGCATACTCTCATAAATTAACGCTCGCCGGTACATCACCGCAGGCTCATTTGAGTCGATCGACTCAGCCTCTTCCAGCTTCAAAATAGCCTTCACCACATCACCAGATAGATGGATACTCTTAGCCTCCTCCACCAGCTTCTCCACCCGGCTACTCTTAATCCTCGGGAACCTCTCACTATCGAAAGCCTGACTTGGCCGTATCTCCACACCAGAGGAACTTACACGAGCCGGCTTGCTTTTCGTTATGTCTGGTAATCTATAGCCCGCTAGACCCTTCGTATCTGCACCATACGTCTTGAGCAGGTCTTCATAGCTTCTTGCCTTCGCCTTCTTTACCTTCGGCACCTCATCAGCAAGCGTAGGAATATAGACTACCTTCACCTCACCTTCTTCCTTCACCTCGACCACGCGGGTCTCGCCTACTCTATCTATCAGCGCCATGCCTAGCATCACCATCTGTACAAACCCCACGAAAACAAGTAACCCAGCCACTATCGCAAACGTCGACCTGCGCGACACACCTGCCATCCGCAACTGCTGTATCTGCTGCATCTCCATTACTGAAGCCTCGTCTGTAGGGTTACTATCCATGATTCACCTTCAATTAACGAATCTGAAGCCATGTGGGAAGACACAAATGTACTAGTTGTAAAATCTCTCGATCTTTTCCTCTTCAAGACAACAAAAGACCCCCTTCCTTGTGAGAAGAGAGTCTTATAAAAATAGTCTATATATACCGATCTGAAATTACTTCCAGACAGATATTATTTAATGCCCTTCTTAGAGAGCTTAGTGCCGCGAGTAGCGCCCTGACGAGCCTTAAACTTAGGATTAGACTTACAAATAACGTAAAGTGTTCCTTTACGCTTAACAACTTTGCAGTCTTCGTGGCGGCGCTTCATTGAAGCAAGTGATGATAAAACTTTCATGTCTTTATTAAAAAATCTGTGGTTGAAGGGCGAAAAGTAATCACTTTATACAACATGTAAAGGCGTTTCTTATAAAAAAATCTAAAAAAAGTACCCAACATCACTCCCGCAAATAACCCCAATCAAGACCTCACCCCGCTTATTCTGTCTAATCATTATGTACAAACAGCAGATAAAGGCTATTTTCATTTTAATTTCTAACATCCATTCACCCACCATGCACTCAACCGAATACAACCATTCAACCAATCGCACGCCAAGAATAGGACTAGCACTCGGATGTGGAGGAGCCAAAGCACTCGTCCACATGGGAGTTCTAAAAGCTCTAGAAGACAACAACATACCCATTCATGCCGTGTCAGGATGCAGCATGGGAGCCTATGTCGGAGCACTCTGGGCATCCGGCGTCCCGGCAGACAAAATGATCCACCTCGCAGCAGAAATGCGCGATAAAAAATCCCTCAAACAACTAGCAGACCCTGCCGTTCCTCCCATCCAAGGTCTCTTTTACGGAAACAAAATCAAAGAACACCTCAGAGCCACCATAGGCAGCCCTAAGATTGAAGAGCTCGATCGTAAATTCGTCTGCATCGCCGCTAATCTCGAGAACTACCAGCGTGTAGTCTTTAACTCAGGCGACCTTCTCGAAGCTGTGCATGCCAGCTGCGCCATGCCGGG
The DNA here is from genome assembly GCA_937981665.1 of uncultured Rubritalea sp. Classification (GTDB taxonomy): domain Bacteria; phylum Verrucomicrobiota; class Verrucomicrobiia; order Verrucomicrobiales; family Akkermansiaceae; genus Rubritalea. The sequence goes on along the minus strand of CALJOJ010000082.1, from coordinate 18,364 downwards.
CATCATCGTCCCAGTCACAGTGAATGGTATCCGCTGTGTTGATGGCGGAGTCATCGACCCAGTGCCAGTCTACGCTCTAAAAAAATACACAGACGTAGACTACGTCATCGCCATTAGCACCACACCTACACTAAACGACATAGACTCAGACGTCGCAATAGAAGCCACCTTAGTCTCGGCCAATGAAGGACTAATCCAGGAAGACGAATCCGCCACAGACTGGATCAAAAACAAACTCTCTGACCTAGGTAAGAAATACAACCCCGCAGCCAAAGGAAACATGCTAGACACCCTCAGACGTAGTCTAAAAGCCTCACAGATCAGAATCGCACATGATGCCTGTAAACAAGCAGATCTCGCCATCTCAGCAGTCTGTATGGAATCAGACTGGGACGAGTACGAGCGCTATGAGCACTTCATCTCACTAGGCGCTAAAGCAGCTCTAAATGCAATGGAAAACATCAAGAAACTAACAACTCCTATACCCATAGAGTAAGACGAACTAACCATAAGAAACTCCTAACTCACAGCCTTAGGAAAACTAGAAACCTGTAACAGCTTAACCCCATACACCTTTGCGATCTCCTGCGCATCAGAAGCCATGTACTCCTCTTCGTAATAAATTTCTTTCACCCCATAAGCACACAGAGTCTGCATACACGCTGTGCAAGGCAGCGTAGTAGAGGCAATGATCTTAGCCTCACCACGCTTAAAGAGACTGCATAAATTCACCTCCGCATGCAGCATATACTTCTGACGCTTATCCCGGTCATCCCAGAACCCTTCAGGAGCATCATAACCAGGAGCAAGACCATTATAAGCCGTACCGATCACCCTATTATCATGATCCAGCGCAGCCGCTCCCACCTTCCGGTAAGGGTCCTCACTACGCAGACTAGCCACATGAGCCAGCGCCATCACATACTCAGGGATAGCTATCCTATCCTTAACGTCCTTTTTATCTTTATCGCTACTCACAATGCTTAATTAAGAGATTAAATTTCTAACAACTCCTTATTCATCCCCAGTCTGACCAGTTACATCATCTATATTGATCATAGGCACTGCATTTCCACCCATCGTTACGCGTGGCAAAATACCATCCCATCTTTCGACAGAACGTAACTTAATAATGTCTGGGTATTTTCTTAACGCCTCACCCTTGATCGTAATCGCTTCAGCCTGTGCCTTTGCTTCTGCTGTTATTTCATACGCTCTTGCATCTGCTAGAGCTACTCTCTGCTCAGCCTCTTGGATAGCAGCCATCTTCTTAGCCTTAGCCTCTACCTGCTTCTGCTCCTGTTCAGTGGTGAATCGCTTCAATTCCTCAATCTGTCGCTCAGCCAGCTGCTTCTGACGCTTCTTATCTTCCACCCCCTGCACGATCATGGCAGGTAAATTAAAGGCTCTAAGAAGAACCTCTTCCACCAGAATACCTTTCCCTGTTAAACTACCTAATCCGTCTAAAATCTGAGTCTGCATAGACTCCTGCACATCATCCTGATAGAAATCTTCAGCATTCTTAATTCCCTTACCTGCTTTACGAAGTAGAGATCTCAACAAAGGCTTCAAGTGGGTAGTCTCGAGAGCTTCAGCTGAACCTGTCTCTTGATACGCTTCAGCAGCTCTAGTTCTATCCACCCTCCACTTCACCGTCACATCTACAGAAGTAGTTAGTTGATCCTGACTAGGAACACCTACTCCCTGAAGAGTCAGTTCCTTATTTCTGCAGTCAATCTCATGTACTTTTTTCAACGGATTAATGATATGAAATCCCTCATTGATTTCAACAGCATCCACCTTACCAAATAAGCTAGAAACTCCTACATGACCTGCCTTAATTGTGGTGAACGGTGACAACACAAACAACAGCAAAATAATCAATACAGGAATAATTAACTTTAAACCTAATCCCTTTGCTTTGCGCACTTGCTCAGCCTTATATTCTTCATTCGTAAAACTCATGCTGCATATTGGCAGGATAAAGAAGGTCGTTCAATTACAAAACCATCACTTATTTATAAACTTTAGACCTATAAATAGTTTCCATACATCTTACCCTACATTGAACTTATCACTCTTCATCTTTAAATTTACGCATCATCATAGTCGCTCTTACTTTTCCTCAGCTTCCACTTTCACCCCAGCTTGTACAGCAATGCTCTTCTCTAGAGCGTCTAAGTCTATACCGTGTGGTCCACGCTTGCCTGCATAGACTATTTTCCCATCAGTACCTAGAATGAAAAATCTCTCAGGAAGAGCCGAGTAAGCGGTAGAAACCGAGTCCTCCATATCATCTAATAGCACTGGTGCCTTTAATGGTGATACCGTAGCACATCCTGATGCTGCTTTCTTACGGTCTTCTAAGGTTTTATGTAGTGCTACTTTTACCGTTCTACTAGGACGGCGACCATCGGTAGCATGCGCTTCCTGAATATAGACCCAATAGAAGTCCATCTTATCTGAGTACTTTACATACATCTCCTGCAGACGCCCGGTCTGCCTCATGAACGGCCCTCAGGTATGTGAGCCGAAGATCAATACCGTTGGTTTAGTAGGCGCAGAAAGATCTACTTTCTTAAAGTCTTCTTTAGCGTGGGCAGATACTTTTGGAATAGCATCTCCCACCTTAGGGGCATTATCGACTCTGTTTCTCTGCGCATGAACAGAGAGAGTCACAGCTAGCGTGATCAGTAGTATTTTAAACATTGGTATATAAACAGATAACAACAAAGAAAGTTGCGCATTAGAAATACTGGAGCCACCTGATCAGCGAATATATAGGAAATAAACCTATCTTTACTCAGTGATAAGATGCTTAGGAAGGTCTGAGATCTTCTCACAACCTACCTGCTCCATCACTTGCTGAATCTGCTTTTTCAGCATCTCGAAGGTATGATGACCACCGTATTGACCCAGAGCACCGATTCCGTACATCGGTGTTCTACCTAGGAAAGTGAAGTCTGCACCACTCGCTAATGTGGAAGCGATGTCAGCACCAGACTCGATCCCACTATCCATAAGGATCTTGATCTTGCCTTTAAACTCAGGAACAAGCGCTTGCAGAGGTTTAATAGTAGACTGACCTCTGTCGAGCTGACGGCCGCCGTGATTTGATACGATCATTCCATCGAGTCCTAGTCTAATGCACATTTCTGCATCATCTGGATTCACTATCCCCTTGATCACCAGATTTCCCTTCCACTTATCGCGGATAGCAGAAATCTTTGCTTCATTGAGACGGCCAGAAAATGTCTTATTCATGAACTGCGCGAGGTGCTTCATGTTTAGTCCTTTTGGGATATACTCCTTCATGCTCTGGAACTCTGGCGCTCCTGCGAAGAGCTGGCTGAATGACCATGTTGGGTGAGTGCACATCTGAATGATATTTCGCATCGTCATCCGTGGCGGAATAGAAAGTCCATTACGGATCTCCTTAGGGCGGTAAGCAAATGTCGGTGTGTCTGCTAGGATCACCAAGGTGCGGCAACCAGCTTCCCAAGCACGCTCTAATAGCTTATCTCTAAGCTCATCTTCTGCTGGATGGTAGAGCTGGAACCAGAAGTCACCTTTTGTGATCTCACTGATTTTCTCAATACTCGCAGTACCCACAGTAGAGAGGCAGAATGGCACATTATGATCTACAGAGGCTTGCGCTAAGTACTCACATGACTTTGGCCACATGAGACCTTGGAGACCCACTGGAGCCATACCGAATGCAGAGTCATACGTCTTACCGAAGAGCTCAGTCTTCTGGGAAGCACCAGGGAAATCATTCAGATACCACGGCTTTAGCTGCACATCTTTGATATCTGCATTATTCCGCTTGAGATTCACCTCTGAGAAACAACCACCAGCGAGGTAATCAAATGCGAAGCCCGGCATGCGCTTCTTTGCCTTAGCGATAAGATGCTGAACCGACGGATATTCTGAATTAAAATGTTCTTTCATAGTGCTATTCTTGATTGATTTTAAAAATTTATTAGAGCCGATTCATGTCTAACCAAGGGTTATCCTTTGACGCTTCTGGCAATGCTTGCTGACATGGGTCGGTATACCTCCACCAACGCTGATTCACCGGTGAGTCTGACTGAGCCTTCATATCTTCTGCGTAGTCATCTCCCGTGTACTGGAAGCTGTAGCACAAATAAGGCTGATTCTCTCCAAATTCAATAAGGAATATGTCAAAGCGTGAAATATTCGAAGCTCCGATAGCATCGATCACTCCTGGCCAGACATTCTGATGCAAAAGTCTATACTCAGCTTCCTTCTCGACCTTAAGCCCAGTAACCGCAGAATGCCATGAAGCATCCACTCTAGCCGGAGCCGCATGAGGAGGGCGGATCTCACAGATCGTCTCAGCCATTACCCAAGGGAATGCACCTGTGTGACGCGGATGAGGAAGTAATGCTTCATGCAGTGACCTAAAGCTCTCTTCTAAAGACGGGCTTTCTGTCAGATTAGCCCAAGCCACCTCAGGATGAATTGAGTAAGCAGGTGCACTAAGATCAAAGATCGCCACCAGCACTTCATTCCCTGCTACTCGCTGCCTGAAAAAGCGCAGATCAGATGCGCCAGCGAGACTGACACTTCCATCACTACTTTCTATCTCATGTATCTTCTTTATCGCTAACTCACAAGCTGAGCTATGGTCAATCAAAGCAAAAAAAGCAACAGGTAGAGACACTCTAACTGTTGCTTCATTATACTGAGTCATTAGTGATTAGAATTTAACAGAATCTAACTCTTCTCCACACTACCGTATGAGCGGTCAAAATGCACATAACCACCATCAGGATAGATGATCTGCCCCGTAGTATGAGCTGATCTATCTGAAGCAAGGAATGCCACAGCATTCGCTATCTCATGAGAAGTCGTCATCCTACTTTCGAGCGGAATGCGTGCTTCTATTTCCTTAAGAGTCGTCTCAGGGTCATCCAGTGTGTCTAGCCAGTTCTGATAAAGCGGCGTCATCACCTCAGCAGGCACCACGGTATTCACGCGGATAGAATACTTAGCCAGATCAAGCGCCCACTCTCTAGTAAGACCATTCATCGCGCCTTTCGAAGCTGCGTAACCTGAGGTATCACCCTGGCCGGTATCACATACTTTCGAAGAAATATTGATGATGAACCCTTTGCTCGCTTTGAGAGCATCGAGTGCGTAATGGGTCAGAGTGAAGACATGAACAATATTCTTCTGTAGGGATGCCAAGAATGCACCTGGAGAGTCAGTGAGTTTCACCCCATCATTCACCCCTGCATTATGTACTATGCCATCGATACGACCATACTTTTCAAGCGTAGCCTCAATAGCATGCTTACACTTCTCCTCAGAAGTAAGCTCAGCCTCAATAACTATTCCCCGTTCCCCTGCCGCGCCAAGTTTAGCGAGCAGGTCTCTGCCAACCTGCGGAGAGCGCCCGACAATAACCGGAATAGCCCCCTCAGCAGCAAACACCTCAACGCAACCAGCTCCAATCCCCTTGGAACCACCAGTCACGATGACTACTTTATCTTTTAAATTCAGATCCATATATTTCTTAAAAAATAGCTTAAGCTAAAGTCTTCTGACGAGGCTGCCTAAAAGCAAAGCCGTATAGTGCGATAATCGCAAAACAGGCTACTGTGAGGTAGAACGAACCTCTTACTGAAGAGACGCCCATAAACGTTTCATGATCTAAAATTTTGCCTTGGAAACCTGTAAGCCATACAGCGCCAACAATAGCTAAAATGAGACCTGCTGATCCAAGTTTAGCATCTTGTCCTACTCCCTCTAGCGCCATCCCATAGATCGTCGGGAACATTAGTGACATACAAGCTGATATAAACATAAGTGAATAAAGGCCAGTCATACCATCGAGATAAATAGCTCCGAGTGTAAATCCAATGCCAGCTATTGCTAGTGTACCGAGTAATAATCCAGGTGACACGTACTTTAAGAACGCGGTACAGATAAACCTAAAGCTTAGGAAAAGAACTAGCGCTGCAATCTGGTGATTACCAGCAGTGGCACTATCCATACCAATCGCTTCAGCATAATGGAAAATAAAAGTCCAAACCATAATCTGAGCACCAACATAGAACATTTGCGCTACGACTCCCCAAACATATCGAGGGTTACTAAACAGTCTTCCTAATGTGTCTTTGAAATCTAAACTCTGATCAGCGTCTTCGGATTGAGGGCTTGGCATTTTTTTAATTAGAAAAATAACTAACACCCCAATAACTACCAATCCTAGATTCATGTATGTAGTAGAAACTAGATTCAAGTCATGCTTTTGAATCTCCGCAAAAGCTTCACCTTGATAACTCGTAATCTTACCCTCGCGGAAATCTGTTAGAGCACCATCAACAGTAGTCTCTTCAGAAGTTTTAGCCTCAACATAAGCTTTTACGCCTTCATCATTTTTACGCTCTCTTGGCTCAGCCTTTAAAAACGATAACACATTTAGTTCAACTTGCTCTGTCTTAACTATAGCAAGATCTTCTTTGTAACCTGAAACATCATTCTTAAAATCTGAGATCTTAATACCTGTCAAAACGACTGAAGCGGCAATGAATGCACCTGAAAGAGAACCTATGGGATTAAATGCCTGAGCTAGATTAAGTCGTTGTGTAGATGTAGACTCATGCCCCATAGATAAGATATATGGATTCGCTGTCGTTTCGAGGAACGCTAATCCGAACGTTAAAATATAAATTGCTACAATAAAGAGCCAAAAGTTCACGTTATTAGCAGCTGGTATAGAAAGCATCGCACCAATGGCGAATAAACTTAAACCTACGAGAATCCCTGCTTTATAAGAAAATTTTCTAATGAACAAAGCAGCTGGAATAGCCATCGTTGCATATCCTCCGTAAAATGCCATTTGAACCACAGATGACTGCGCATTACTGATAGCAAATACATCTTTGAATACTTTCACTAACGGATCAGTGAAGTTGTTTGCGAATCCCCAAAGGGCAAACAAAATAGTGACTAGGACGAAGGATAATAAATAGCTTTTCGGTATGACAGGTTGTTTTTCCATAATATAATCGTGTTTTTTGGGGGGGCGTGCGTTTATTTGTTGGCTAATCTATGAGCCCCCCGTTTAACTAATTGAGTTTACGCACACTCTCGAATTTAGCGCCACATTTTTCTGACGGTCTATTCTTCCATACTTCTCCCTCTGGGAACGTATGTTTATCAAGAAACTCCTGATGGAACTCTAGTCCCCAGCCTGCAGCAGATGGTGTAGCGTAATGACCATTGATCATTTCAACTGGCTTCTCTACTGCTTCTTGAAGGAAATCAATGTATTCTACTAGCTGAGTGTCTGAGTGTCCGCTGACTGCTATCTGATCCCACATTCCATAATGCTGGATCATATTACAGAGGGCAATTCCGCCACCATGTGGACACACAGGCTTCCCGTATTTCGCAGCCATTAGGATGATAGCCATCACGTCATTAACACCGGCTACACGCACGGCATCGATCTGACAATAACCTATCGCACCGCTCTTAAGTAACTGCTTGAAGATCACTGGAGACGCGCCTTGCTCACCACATGCCATGTCGAATGAAGCATCCTTGAATGTCTCAGCGAGCTCAACGTATCCGAGAACATCGTCACGCGCAATAGGCTCTTCTACCCACTTTAGATTATAAGGCAAGTAGTGTTCTATGTGATGCTTCGCCTCTGGAACTCCCCAGAACTGATTTGCATCTACCATGAGGTTGACATCTGGACCAATGTGCTCACGCATCACTTTAATACGCTCAACATCACTCTCCAGATCCTGACCTACCTTAAGCTTAAAGCTATCAAATCCGTCCAGCTTGAGCTTATCGATAGTGTCCTTGATCTGCTGATTAGTAAGTCCTAACCATCCTGCTGTGCAGTATGCCTTTGGCCCTACTTTAGACATCTCTAGCTCACGTGCTGCCTTATTGCCCTTAGCCTTGTTAAGAATCTCAAGTGCCTCCTCCGGAGTGAGGGCATCCTTGATATTTCTCCAGTCAATGCAGTCTACAATAAACTCAGGCTCGAGGTCTGTGAGAAGTTTCCATAGTGGCTTCTTCTCGGACTTCGCCCAGAGATCCCACATTGCATTAAGTACCGCACCACATGCCATACGGAACACTCCGTCATGTAGCCAGCGAAGCTGGTGATGGTCAATGAGACGTTTATAAAGAGTGATCGGTGACTTAGTAAAGTCTTCCAGATCTGAATCTATCACGAGCTGGCAGAGATCCTCAATCCCATGAGTGATCCAATCAGTACCTGCACCAATAGTAAATACTACTGAAACACCACGAAGACCAGAATCTGTCTCTAGGTGAAGTACTGCTGATGAGTAATCTGGCTCTGTGTGAAATGGATCTGAACCTAACAGATCATCCGAGGTCGGGACTCTGAGGTCGATGACCTTTGCGCTAGTAATTTTCATCTTACTTTTCTTTTACTGCTGTTTGTTTCTGCGAACCTAGACCGTCGATACCGAGCTCCATCACATCGCCATCCTTGAGGTAAACTGGTGGATCAAAGCCGAGACCAACACCTGCTGGCGTACCTGTAGAGATGACATCTCCAGGCAGAAGGGTCATGAATTCAGAAAGGTAAGAAATGACATGCTGTATATTAAAGATAAAGTCAGCCGTTGTACTGTCCTGAATCTTTTTACCATTGAGCTTAAGCCACAGATTAAGATTATTAGGATCTGCTACTTCGTCTTTAGTTGCCATGTATGGACCGAATGGAGCGAAAGTGTCCGCAGACTTGCCTTTCACCCACTGTCCACCCATCTCAATCTGCCATGCACGCTCAGAGAGATCATTGTGCACTGCGTAACCTGCTACATAATCAAGCGCGTCTTCTTTAGAAACGTACTTAGCCTTTTTACCGATAACAACAGCTAGCTCTACTTCCCAGTCTGACTTATCTGACTTACGTGGGATCACCACATCATCATTAGGTCCAGACCATGCGGATGTAGATTTGAAAAATACTACCGGCTCAGATGGTGCATCCATTCCGGACTCCTTAGCGTGAAGAGCATAGTTAAGACCGATACATACAATCTTAGATGGACGCGCTACTGCTGGCGCAAGCCTTACTTCATCTAGTTTTGACTCAGGAAGGTCAGAGCGGTTGGCAACGAGGTAATCAAGAAGACGCTTAAGCCCTCCTGTCTCAAAAAAATTCTCATTCCAGTCTTCTCCGAAAGAAGAGCAGTCTACAGCTGTGTTAGAACAGTCTTTACAAATGATACCTGGGGTAACTTTGTCGTCCTTATAAAAGCGAATTAGTTTCATATCTTAAAATTGGTATTTTATTCGGGTATTACAAAATGGTTAGTCTAGCGCAAGTTGATGACACCACCATCGATGTCATATGCTGAGCCAGTGATAAAGGATGCCTTATCTGAGCAGAGGAAGCCGATAAGATCTGCTATCTCGGTAGGAGTCCCCATTCTGCCGATCGGCTGGTACTCGCTAAGTGTTGCGAACATTTCCTTACGCTCATCTTCTGGGTAGTTCTTCTCTAAAAAGCCATCCACGAACGGTGTATGAACACGTGCAGGACATACACAGTTACAGCGGATCCCTTTATCTATGTAGTCACGAGCTACAGAGAGGGTCATGGTATGAGCTGCCCCCTTAGACATTGAATATGCAAAACGATCCTGGATCCCTACTTTCGAGGCTATAGATGCGAGATTCACAATAGAACCACCACCATTTGCTACCATTTTAGGAATCGCAAAATGCAGGCAGTGATACACGCCTTTGACATTCACATTATAGATGCGGTCCATCTCTTCTGGAGTACATGTTTCAACATTTCCTACAGCTGCAATGCCTGCGTTGTTTACTAAAATATCAACTTGCTCGATCTGCCCGAACGCCTTCTTAACTGACTCTGTGTCAGAAACATCGCACTGAATCACTGTCACCTTCCCGCCATCTTCCTCGATCTGGCGCGCTGTTTCATCACCCGCTTCTTCGGAATAATCTAAGATAACTACATGGTTCCCTTCTTTACTCTGCTGGAAAGCTACTGCCTGACCTATGCCGGAACCCGCTCCTGTAATAACTGCTGTCTTCATAAATAATTTTGTAATACCTATTTATTTGAGAGCTTAGGTATTGTCAAGCTATCGACGTGTCAGCCGAAAAAAACTACTGGGACTTCGCCTGGATATAACTCTCCAGAGATTTCTTTGTCTCACTGAGATGAGCTATCATAGCTGACTCCGCAAGGTCTGGGTCCCTAGCCTCAATAGCCTGGACGATTTTGTAGTGCTCTTGAAGGTTTCTCCGCATGAGGTCTTTGCTGTTCTTGCTCTTATAAGTTTCATTAGAGAATTTAGTTTGTAGCCTCTCAAGTGAAAGCAATACAGCGGATATTATCTTATTATCCGAGTGTTGAATAAGAACGTGATGAAAATCTACGTCTAAGTTAGAGAATAATTCAGTATCTTGCTGGTTCTCAGCCTGCTTTTTTAATGACTCCTTGAGCCGGTTTAATCCAGCTCGCGAAAAGTTCTCCCCAGCCAGCTTACGCACACAGGATGTCTCTAGTAAAATACGTAACTCAAGTAATTCTAACCAACTCGATGAGTCACCAGTCATCGTAACGTAAAAATCGAGAGAGTTCTTAAGCCCATCTAGATCACCATCGGTAATATAACTCCCACTACCTGTCACAGTATTAACAACACCGATTGCTTTGAGCTGCTGGATAGCCTCTCTAACAACAGTTCTAGAAACACTAAATTCTTCACAAAGTTTAGCTTCTGAAGGCAGCCTGTCTCCACCCTTTAGAGTCTTGTTAGATAACTGAGATGAAATGGCTGAGATGATTTTGTCTGCTCCTCTAGATTTTTTTTTCATATATTGTATATGCAATAGATTATAGATTCTTCCATACATTATCACTGAGGAATAATGGAGAATTAACAATGTACAAATACAGCATCAAAGAATGGATTATCCAAGTCTTAGTTTTCATATTGGCTAAAATGAATTAAACGTAAGTTCGACTAACCATAGATAAGATGAATCACTATTTAACCCTACTTCCTAAGGACTCCTCTAGAATATTTTTCCATTCTGACGTAATGCCTGTAGACTCTCCCATTGAATTCACGTAAACTGAAACAAACCTACCTCTAGCACAAAGCTTACCTCCAGTGGTAATATCAAATCCCCAATGAAGCGACCTCTCTAATATTTCTCCTAAGCTGAGCTCAATCTCTACCGTATCACCAAATTTTAGCGGCGACAAATAATCACACTCTACATTCACCTTAGGAAACCCACCCTGTTCTGATATAACAGCAATGCCTAGCTCATCTAGACAAGCGTGCTCAGCAAGCTCTGCGTAGCCCAGAATACGCGTAAAGTGCACCACTCCTGCCATGTCTGTATCCTGGAACGGAACACGATATTTGTAACGATAAGGTTTCATAAATAAAGGGAAAAATAACCACCATGCCGTCCATAGAACGCGAAGCCACTGATCCGAAAGCTCAGTAGGTGGGAACGCCAAGTGACACTCTGTCTTCCTAAAAAGGCATGACATGACACCTCTTGGTTAGTGCTCCCTTTATAATATTATCGGTCTGGACTTGTCCTATATGTGGACGAACATAGCAGTGCTCACACCATAGGAAACACTGAACAGATTGGCAACTCAAAACAGCCTTTTTCCACCTCTTCTTTAAAAGAAAAAACCTCACTCCGATACAGCACCAGAGAGAGGCTTTAAAAGTAGTTCTTATTAAGCTAATTACTTAGCCTACTTCTTCGCTTCATCTTCAGGCTTATTATCTACACCTATTTCAGCAGCAGCATCAATGTCATCTTCAGTCTCTTTTTCAGCTCGCTCTTTAAGTTTCAGAGCCATCTCATCAGTAGTAAATTCCTGGAACTTCTTATAGTTAGCAGGAAGAGCCTGTCCGAAGCCTAGACCAGCAGTCTCATAGAGACGAGAGAGAGAATTTGCCTCACCCAGCTTACGGTAACCAGCTGAATTCTTATCTTCATCAGCAGACTTCCATAGGTCCATCGCTACGATCACCTCTTCATCAGTAGCAAAGATCCCAAGTGATCTTAGAGCTGACTCGCGAACTATTGATTCTGAGCGGTTAAAGTCCGAAGTCATCGCAGTAGCGTATGCATTGAGCGCATCGTTATACTCCTTGAGTCCTTCGTAAGCTTGACCTAAGCAGAACGCAATCTGGGCACGCTGGCTAAGAGTAAGCGATGGATCTTTCACATTATCATAGCACATCGTCTTCAGACGCCCCCAGTCCTTCTTATGAACGGCATCATACATTCTATACAACTTAGTCTGCGCCACAACTCCTGGACGAGTAAGTCTGTCAGGACGGTATACCTCTAGCTTTTTTGAGAGTGATTTGAAGTCGTTCAACTTACGGTAGCACTCCATCTCATAATACTGAGCTATCTCGAAGTAGCTATCGTTAAGATACTTGAAGTCATTATACTTCTTCTGAATAACCTTAAATGCATCAAGCGCCTCTTTGTAGTTACGATCTTCAAAGAGGTTCTTAGCATCCCTGACATCCCTAGGCTCAAACACCCAGATACCAGGGTAAGATTTGATTTTTTGCTTATATATCTTAGCAGATCTAATATTATCTTTATAGAAGAGGAAACCCTCTTTATTCGTGCCAAGTAACACACAGCGTAATGCCTTCTTAGCTTGCTTATCAGGAACATCAAGCATGAGGTAACTAGACAGCATCGTACGGTCTTTCTGAGCTGATAGTGTTGCCGCTGAGCATGTAAGCCCTAGTCCTAGTGCAGCAAGTTTAAGTGATTTAATCATTTTCATAATGGATTAGTATTTATATTTAGCGATCTAGTCGTTTATTTACCACCTTTAGCTTTTCTCTGCTTTTCAAGAGAAATGATCCCAGCTTCGCTTTCCCAGCCTTGCACCTTACTTCTGAGGCTTTCCCAGTTTGTCCGAACTACATCAGGCATATCTAGCTTATTCTCTTCATATGCTGCAGACGAACCACGGATGAATTTAGCCGCCATATCATAAGCAATCTGTTTCGGTGCCACGCCGTTGACCTTCTTACCGTTCAGTCTAGTTAACTCCGCAGATCTCGTGAGAGCCGGAATTGAAACAGTCCAGTCACTCTTATATCGCTGGAAAACAGTCACGTACGTAGCAAGCGCCTTACCAGCATTCCTCTTCTTCTCATAAGCTTCTGCAAGCAGAAGACCTACACGAGCACTTTTACCCGTTGAGTACTTATCTCTATTATATTGCTTCGCCTTCTCGAAGACACCATCCCAATTACCTTGGCCATTATATACCTCGATCATGCTGTAGAGAGCTTTTTCTTTCTTATCTCTGCCTAGATCTTTAGTAGCGAGCACCACTTCCAATGCATTAAGGGCTTCAGCCTGCTCGGCTGGATTATCACTCTTAGCGAGAATGTTAGCCACACCGAACTGTGCTGATAACCGGAACTGACGTGACTTGCGAGAGAGCACCTCATTATAGTACGGAAGTGCTTTGCGAGGGTCTCCAGTACGTTCTGCAATGAAATCAGCAAGTCTCATCAAGATGAAGTCACTAAGATCTTCTTTATTAAACTTCTTGTCCATATCAGCAAACAAGACACCAATCTTCGTCTTGAGAAGCTTTCCTCTCTCGACCTCCTTTGGATCCTCGTTCTTCTCGCCGATGTCTTTGATCACATCTTCGTAAACACCAATAACGGCAACTTGGAGAAGTGCTCTCGCCTTCTCGTCACCTGCATCCACACCTGGAAAGGTCTCGAAATGAGATTTTAACTGGTCTGGGGTATTCCCAGATTTAAGGAAATATTTACCGTAGGTATTGATCGCCTGCTCAAGTCCTGGAGCGAAGTCCTTCTTAGCCATAGTAGAAATACAACCCTGCACGTTAGTGAGTGCTTCTTTATTTCTTCCTGCAGCAGAAAGCGCATCTAGACCAGCTACTGCCACCTGTGTCTTATATTGAGACACTGGAAACTCTTTCCAGAACTCGTCATAGAATAGGACAGCATCTTTAATGTGTGGGTTCAGTTCTTTGCCTATCTTCTCATTCCCGTGAAGCGCTACTAACTTATAGAGAGCTTCCTCCACTACGATGTCATTACCCTTTCTGCGAGCTAGATCTCTTGCTTTGATGTAGTAGTCATTAGCTGCAGGCTTCTCTTTAAGAGCACGGTGCACATCCCCTCGGAGGTTGAATGCGATGTCTTCCACTGCAGATGAGGGAAATTCTCTCTCTAGTTTATCAAGCTTTTCAATTGCCTCAGTAAGCTCCTCTTGTGCGAAGTGAACGTTACCACGCTCATAAAGAGCAAATGGGATGTAGATATTCTTTTTACTATCTGGGAAATCCGCGAGAAACTTATCAAGATAAGTCGCTGCATTTTCCCAGTCTTCAATGCGTGAAAAATTGGCCGCTCTGAAATACTGAGCCGCTATCTTATAAGCACTCTTAGGGTATAACCTTACATGCTGTTCAAGTAAACCATGAGCATCATAGAACTTCCCAAGATAGAACTTAGAGCCTCCAAGAACGTGCAGGCAGAGATCATGTGATTCAGTGTTCTCAGCCAAGTCACCAATCAGGTCTGATGATAACTGATGCGCTATTTCATACTCACCGGAATAGAATATAGAAATAAGCATCATTTTCTTTACCTGATTCTTATACTCACTTCCTGGGAAAAGCTTAAGGAATCGCTGACCAAATTTTTCAGTCTCTAATACCTCACCTACCAAAGAAGATGTTCGTACTAAGTTAAAGAGGTTAACTTCACGCCCCTCTGTCATAGTGTAATACTTCTCCATAGACTTATAGGCATTATAAGCCCCTCTAACATATCCTTCATTTTCATGAGTAAATGCTAATGAGCGAAGAGCTAGTAGCTCATGCGGTTCACCTTTTCTGATAGACGCCTTTACATGCTCAAGATCTCTTCTAATCTGGCTTACTGACTGAACAGCATTTTTATCGAGAAACACGTCAGAAACATAGTCCTTATCAAAGCCTACAAGATCTCTCTCGTAGTCAGCAATGTCTTCAGAAGCCTCGATACTACCAGGCATTAGAGCATAGAGAGTGAACGCGGCCTCTTCCATCCCCACTGAGAACGCCTCAGCAGCATACTTTCTGAAGAACGGAATGAACTGATACATATTATATGGATCCAGAGTAAGTGTACCACGGTTGGCATTCACAAAATCAATAATAACCTTCTCCTCCTTTAACTTAATGGCTCCTGCTGCAAAATCTTTGAATGCAGAAACGATTGCCGGATTCGGGACAAGATAAAGTTTATTATCTTTATCTTTATTTTTAAGTGCTGTCTCGAAATATAAAATACCTCCTGCAAGGTCTGGTGTCTCAAGCCTAAAATGACAGATTGCCATGTTGATGTTGAACTCTCCCACGGGATAAACGTCCTTATTCACCTTTTCTGGATCTCTATCCTTGATGAATTTCTTATAACTAGCAACCGCCTCTGCATACATCTTTAGGCCTTGCTCAGATTGTCCTTTATAGAGTAGCGCCCTGAAGAAATTCACGTTTTCGCCTTTTTTATCTGTAGGAAAGGTTCGACATGTCTCGAATGATGTTTTAGCTTCTGTAAACATTGCCACAGAAGGAGCTAACGCAGCTTCGACCTCCTCTACTGTCCCTCCAGAAGGAGCCGCCTTTGCTGCCTTTTTAGCTAGCTGTAGTTCTGTATAGCCCTTGTTGTACCATATAAAGCCAAACTGGCCACCATACTTTTTCTTACCACTTGCTCCGTCTCGGGCAATAATGGCGTCGAATAATACTTTAGCTTTTTCCCACTCATTTCCTTTCATGGCTGCCAATGCATTTGGCACATCGACGTCGATAGTCTGCCCAAATGCAGACTGAGGCGTGACACCTACTATTGTGGAGATAGTGAGGGTGAAAGCCAGTATGATTGGTTTACTTTTCTTCATAATTTCAAAATTCGTTTAACTGCGTACTCTATATTTTATTAGTTCGTAGACAATGAAAGAAGACTCTCACTGAAAGACGCCCTTCTAAAAATGCTGCTTCTCGTAGTAAATTTAACGCATATAGCTGTAACGTATTACTAGGTAAGAACATTAGAAATTTATATTGTATTCTAAGAGCCTTATTCAGCGTGCTCAGTGAAGGTTACTGTGTTGATTTCAGCTTCTCGAAGACAATTTAGTACATCCATAGCTGTCTGCTGCGGAAGTAATGGGTCGATATACATTTGCACAACTGGCTCCTGTCCACCAGATCTAGCCACAGCACTGTATGACTGAAGGTTATCAGCCAGTAATGGAAGCCTACGCTCTCTACCTGATACGCTTGAGTCTAGCTGCTCTGTCTTATTTACCACTATAGCGAAACCGGATCCCGTGTTCTTTACTTGGATCAACATTGGCTCAACATCAACCGGCACTTCAGATTTTGAAGTCGAAGGCAGAGTCATCGGAAGATCTTTCTCCTTTGGCTGAATTGTAGATGTTACTAGGAAATAAATGAGGAGTAGGAACGTTACGTCAATCAATGATGAAAGGTTTAATTCTGGTTCATCGTCATCCAATACTATTCCTTTTTTACGTCTAGACATGATTTAATTTATTTGTTGTTTATAGGTTTTTTGAGCAGTTCAAAAGCAGCAAACTCAAGTCCACCGCTCTGAATCCTGCGAGTATTATTTTTTCTCAAATGGGTACACTGAGAATATCACCTTATTCACTCCAGCTTCAGCAGACCCTTTAATAGCGGTCTGACTAAACTTGAAGAGTGTGTTCTTATCGCCACGGAGATGAAGCTTCAGCTCGTAATTCTGACCTAAGCTCTCGATGCGAATCACTTCAGCTTGGACATACTCGGTGATCTCCTCTACGGAAGTCATCTTTGCCCCATCTTTATCATAATCCACCTTATAGTATTCATTTTCACCTCTCACGTTGAGAACGATTCGTCCATTTTTGTCAGGAGGATCTACAGAATTATAAGCCACTGCAGGCTTCACATCTGGGTCCATTTTCACTATCAAAGGAGAAGAAACCACGATGAAGAAAATGAGAAGAAGGAAAACCATGTCAATCATTGGAGACATGTCCATTTCCTTTTCTTTTTCTTCAGACGCGTTAAACGCTCTGAGTTTATTTGATGCCATAATTATTTAGTAAATTAGTGTTCTGAAAGAAGATCAGAGGAGGCCTATTTTATCCTCTGATCACTTCCCTTAAAACTTAAACGGCTAAACCTTCAGGAATCTTAGCAAGTTGTGCATCACCATTTACAGTTTGCACAGATGCATTGATAAGTTCTTCAGCTGATTGATTACATTCAGCTACTAAAGCAAGGTAACGACCTTTGAAGAAAAAGTAAGCAAATACCGCAAGAAGAGCAACAACAAGACCCCACATAGTGGTAAGTAGAGCAACTGAGATCTCACCAGCGAGTGCACCTGGATCTGCGTTACCTTTCTCAAGCTGACCGAATGCTCCAATCATACCGAAAACTGTACCTAACAGACCGAGCATCGGAGCTGCTTGAGCAACTAGAGAGATAAGGTTTACCCATACCATGCTCTTTCTTCCTTCATTGATTGAGAAGTCAGCCATAGAATCTTCGATCGCCTCACGGCCGAGATCTTCAGGGCGGGTAGCATCGATGTTAGGTAGTGAGTATGCCATCATTCTACCAAGGTATGATGGATGTGATGCTGAAAGCTCGATTGCTGATCTTACTCTGCAATTTACCATGTGGTCAAGAAGTGCTCCCTTGAGATCATCTGGGCAGTACTTTGATTTGGTAAGGTTAATAAAGTTGAAGACTGAGAGGCCGATCAATGAGATGAGTCCAACAGCAACGATGAAAATAGTAAGTGGTCCACCATCTGTGAGATACTGCTCGAGAGCTGACTTAGGGGATCCTTCCTCAGCGAGGAGTGGAGTAGCGGTAAGTAGTATAGCTGACAATGCTATCCCTGTGGATTTGAAACGGTTTGAGGTTAAATTTATCATGGATTTAAGATCTGTGTGTATGTGTAATGTGTGTTGTGATACTGTTATATTTAATAAGTAACAGTAATTTATTTTGCGAATCTAAAGCCATGAGTAAAGAAACATTTTCATAAATTCATAAAAAATGAAGTGCCCGCTTGAAAAAAACAGTCAATGCACCTGTAATACAACACTTCTCCTAAGCTTTACAGTCTTGGGAAAGCCTAACACTGTACTTTTCAACCTACATCTCCATCCTATATCGCGAGATATTAGAGTCTACTTGCTGACTCCACGCGTCTATTCCGCCTTCTAATGCACG
>CALJOJ010000081.1 GCA_937981665.1 uncultured Rubritalea sp. | reverse complement strand
CCTAAACTCTAAGCTAAAGAACCAGCACCAATCCTAAACACCCTATCGTGAAATATTCGGGTTAAACCTACCAAGGCGTACAAAGAAGCGTATAGCTCAGCGAGTAAAACAACCTTTGGTTGTGCCTCAAAAAGCGAATGTAATGTGGTCAATGGACTTTATGAGTGATGCTCTTTATCACGGTAAGCGCTTCCGCACATTGAACATTCTTGATGAAGGTGTACGAGAAGCTTTGGCTATTGAGGTGGACACTTCGTTGCCAACCGATCGAGTGATCCGCGTATTAGAGCAACTTAAAGAAAGCAGACCATTACCAGAGCAGATTCGAGTTGATAATGGCCCCGAATTCATCTCGTCCAAGCTAGTAGCATGGTGCGAAAAGCATGAGATTAAATTGCACTATATTCAGCCAGGCAAGCCAACTCAAAACGCTTATATTGAAAGATTTAACAGAAGCATGAGAAGAGAAGTACTAGACGCACACCTCTTTGGATCACTCAGAGATGTAAGAAACATAGTTCATGAATGGATGACCTCTTACAATGAAGAGCGCCCACACGAATCTCTAGGAAACATTCCTCCGAGTGTCTATCGACGCTCTCTTAATTAAACAACAAAAACAACGAAACCTCTATTTTCAAACTGTATCCTTGACGGGGAAGCTTACACTACGACTCGCGGCTATCACTGTATTCTTGATCAGCATTGCTATCGTCATTGGGCCTACCCCACCAGGTACAGGAGTGATCGCTGAACACTTCTCAGCCACCTCGTCATAAGCCACATCACCGACTAGCTTGTAGCCTCGCTTCTTGGTCGCATCATCCACACGATTAATACCCACATCGATCACTACAGCACCGTCCTTCACCATGTCTGCCTTCACGAACTCAGGCATTCCAATCGCTGCAATAATGATATCTGCACGTCTGCAAACTGCCGCTAGATCCTTGGTTCTAGAATGCGCTACAGTTACCGTTGCGTTACCGGACTTACTCATAAGAAGTAGTGCCATCGGCTTACCTACGATCATTGATCTACCAATCACCACAGCCTCTGCACCAGATGTCTCAACACCAGCGTCTTCTAATAATCTCATACATCCGTGTGGAGTACATGGGATAAATCCTGTAGGATCTTCTAGCGCTAATTTAGCCACATTCACTGGATGAAACCCGTCTACATCCTTCGCTGGGTCTATCGCTCTGACAATAGCTGCTTCATCGATATGCTTGGGTGGTGGTGACTGTACCAAAATACCATCTACCTTATCATTATTATTCAGATCTTCTACCACCTTCATCACCTCTTCCTGAGTAGACTCAGCAGGCATCTCTATCTTCAGCGAATAAATCCCCAGTTCCTCACACTTACGCGCCTTAGACCCAACATAGACCTTAGAAGCAAGATCTTCACCGATCAGTACCACAGCCAAACCAGGAGTAATCCCCTTTTCCTTGAGCACTGCAATCTCAGATTTACACTCATTGATTACCTTATCAGCTACTGCTTTTCCGTCTATTATCTTCATACATTTAGTTGTGTTCGTTATTAAATTTTATCCCTTGTAAATTTTAGTCCTCATTCTGAGTACAATGCTTCATTAGAGCCTCAAGCTTCCCCCTCTCAGCCTCGAAGTCATCATCACTCAGTTCATTAGAAACTTCAATACCATCTTCTAAATGAACAAGCACCTTAGAAAAAGGCTTAGGTATACAAAACCTATCCCAGCTCTTTACCCTCCAGCAGCTTTTAAATTCAATACTCATCACCACGATAGGAGCACCGCTCGCCTGAGCTAGCTTCACTACACCTGGTTGCACCTGGTAGCATGGACCCTTTGGTCCATCTGGAGTAATGGTCACTGTAGCTCCAGCTTTAAGCTTTTTTCTCAGAGCCACCAGAGCAGCCGCACCCCGACGTGAACTAGAACCTCTAACAGAGCTAATCCCGAAGCTTCTAACAGCTCGCTCTAAAATAGCGCCATCCTTACTAGCACTTGTCAGCACACAAACTTCCCTATCCGGACTCAGTACAGGCTTAGCATAAGGGATCGCAAAAATCCGATTATGCCACAGAGCAAAGATCACTGGCCTACCGCCAAACTTCCCGCTCATCTGCTCAAGCCCAGTAATTTTATACCGTAGCGTCCAGCCCATCACGCGAAGCAGCCCACCAGCGATAATCCCTATCACCCGCTGTTTTCTACTTCCTCGTATTTCTGATCGGTCTGCCATTAGCTACTACTTGATAGCCAAAGCCTGATCTAACATCCAGACATTGGCAAGTAAACTTAGCAGCCCTAGGACAATCAATTTAACCTCGCTCACCCCAGTTCTGTTTCACCTCAGGAAGCAAACATAGTGAGGAAATAAGGATCAAACTTGCACCGATAATACCAATCACATTTGGCCCTGCAACTAAGATCAATGGGAACGCAACAAAGGCAGAAATAATCCCCCGCACACCAGTAAAACTCGTATGTATGCTCATATACTCACCCACCTTATCCGCTGGGGCAAATTTCGTAGTCCATAGACTCCAGAGCACTGTTCCCCCAGCCTTACCCATTCCATGAAGTGCCATACCCACGCACAGCCACAGATAGCTCGGAGCAAAGAAGAATACCAAGATCCCCACAAAAAAGAACATATTCACCAGCAAGCGCAGACGGTAAAATTCCATTTTATCGTAGATCATCCCCCACATCACTACTGAGATGATAAATGCCAGCATAGGCACTGTTGTCGTCACCATACTTATTTTAGCCTCGTTAAAACCAAAGCCAAAATGATCATTCGTAATATACTCCACAAACAAAGCCATACAAATGAGGTTCCCAAGACCTAATAACATCCACGTTGCAATCAACTTCCGAAACACTTTATCCGTCTTCAAATGCCCAAAAGCTTCAAGAAAATTCAATTTACTACTCTTACGTAAATACACCGGGTTCATCATCAGCGTACACACACCTTTCAATACACTACAGCCAGAAAAAACCCACAACAAGACATCATAGCTCATCTTACCTTCTGATAGCATGACTCCAGCTACATAGGCAAACGAAGCTGCAGACAAGGCCTTCACCATCCCTACAAACGAGAACAACTTACCTCGAACCTCACCAGGATAATGCTTCCTATATATCTGAGGCAACAAAGGAGAAGAGATACTGTGAGCAAATAATGCCAGCACCACACCAATCGTATAACAAACCACACTAGTATGCCCAACAGCTGCCACACAAAAACCAATAGCTGCCATAAACCAAGCTAGCGCAGCAGAGATATTCACACTCACTCCGAACCGACGCACAGCCGCTACAGAGAAAACGCTGAGTAACATTCCAAACGCAGAACCAGCCATAAAATATGACTTGCTCAGTGTACTCACATCCAGATAACGGATCGCTATCAGCAGGCCAAAAGTAGTACCCACTGTCTCAGTCACCCCCATAGGCATAGCCCTGAGTAGATCCCAGAAAAACGTTCTTCTCCAAGCTCCTGTCTCTAGATCAACATCAGGCTGAAACTTGTCACCTATTGCAGTTTTATCGTGTTGCACGTCTTAACCGTAACCCTCCATCACTCAAGCTCATCCCCTGTATTCCACGAGTACCAAACGCACCTAAAATCCAGACAAACATACCACATACCATCAACGAGGAAAGACCGATATGAAGCACTTGCACTACAGGTAAAATCCCTACATTAGATAGAATCAACCCAAGCACCATCTGTGCCAGAACCGTACCTAAAACTAACATCTCCTGCCACTTCAGACCACCATTCCTAAATCTCTTACACCAGACAAACCACCAAAGACCGACAGCCAAGATAGCCCAAGAAAAACTACGGTGCACTATATACATCCATGTCTCCTCAAGTTCATCAACCCACTCCGAGCGCGGTGCATCACCATGTGAATTTTTTAACTCATCCGTCATCTCTCGTACCTGTGACCCCATGATACCTTCAATTAAAATCAACATAAACAACCCCACTCCCAGCCACTTAATCTTAGTTTTCATCCCCTCAGAAAAGGCAATTACCAAGCGTCTCTCACCACTACCCCAGACCACAGCTACCTGAATACACATTAGCAAAATAGCTAACGCCATATGCGTAGTGATCGTTCCTGGCTGGAGACCAGAATAGACAATACGCGCGCCCATCCAGGCATTCACACCCACTAAAACCACTGCCATAAAAGCACTATAAAAAATCCATGGTCTAGACCTCCTAAACTGGAACGCCATGATCATAGTCAGTAAGGAAAAAAAACCTACAGGCAAGGAACACAGACGGTTTATAAACTCCGTCCACGTATGCTCTGGATTAAACTCAGCTAGTACAGTTTTCTTCGTGATGTCATCTGGGTTTCCACCATGACGCTCACGTTTCGCTTTATATTTTTCCAGCGGAAGCTCATCCACATTGATCTGGCTCACATCAGTAGGAGGAATATACTGCCCCCAACACTTTGGCCAGTCTGGACAGCCCATTCCCGCACCTGTGGCACGCACTACAGCCCCCACAAAAATGAGGCAAACTACAGAAATGAGAGCAGCTAGGGCTACCTTTTGAAAGGTTGTAAATCGGCGTGTCTTATCCACACCGCTTCTATACCCCTCTTCAGTATTACTTCAACTGGAAAATCAACTTTTCAAAGCTCAAACCTAAGGAAACCTTTGATATTTACTAGGGTAAGCCCTTTTCTTAATGAAGATTTGTGTAGCTAACGCCTCATAATCATTTCCTTGAGAGACTCCTACACCTAGCTCATCATAGTCACCAATGATATTTTTCAAATGTGCTTTTGACTCAATCCAACCCTCTACTATTTTCTCAGCTATATGATCTTCACGAATACGATGAAGAGCTCCTACATTTTCTCCATAACGTATAGAACTCGTATCGATCATCACCTTAGTGGCACGGCTTTGACCATTATCATGCGAGATGACTAAGCGCGTTTTGTTCTTATTAGACTGATCTCGCATGTAATAACTGTGCTTGAGCGATGCGCTATCAAGATAACTAGAAGCCCCTAGAGCATGGAGTCCCTGCTTGTGACGATAATCATTAGTCAGCTTATGGATCTTGCGAGCTATCTCTTTAGTATTAAATGCAGGCGGCTTCTCATGATGCTGTATTCCTATATCTGCCGTATATACTTTTCTGTAGATGTTTTGATCGTTAGAGCAACTCGCACTGAAACCAACCAAACAAACGCTCAAGATCTTACTCAATAAATTTATATACATAATCTAACATAATGAATCAGCATCCGCATCGTCAAGAGATTTACTAGCCATTTATTGCACATTAAAAAAAGGCAACAGAAGTCGCCTGTCTCAACATCATAAAAATTACGCCAGAGCCTATTACTTGATCGCCTCAGGAGTGATTGGCTTCTCTTCTTTACGTAGCTTTTTAGCAAGTTTCACAATACGGCTCCGATCAGAATAGGACGCGATAAGCTCTCCACTCTGATAAAAATCAACGAGAATACCAATAAGCTTATCTTTACGTTCACCAGTAACATTAGAGACCACAGCCTCATCAGCGCTTCTGTTTCTATTCCTCAAATTAGATTCTATTTCAACAGTATCATGGATCTTCACACTATCAGTCCTCAATGGGATCTTCTGGATCTCTCTGTCTGCACCAAGATCAAGTGAACCTATGATACTCTTATAGATCCCTCCACGCTTTAAACTCACAGAGTCTTCATAATAAAAAATCTCATACTTTATCGAAATAGAACTCGGGTCGTTTATCGCTCTGTCATCCGCCTCTGCAGTAATCTCAAAATAAACGGTTTCAATTTCACCATCATGTTTAGTAGGGTAGGTATCGCCCTTTTTTCTAATCTTCACTTTGAAGTCACGTTCTTCAGCTGTTGCCTCACCAGCACTAATAAAGCTTGAGAAAATGAGGGCAAAGAGTGCCGTAAACATAGCTGTTGGAATAAATTTAATTATCATCATCTTATAATTTAAGGGTCGTTTCGTTGAATACAAATGAAATAATGAACTCATTAACCTCTCCGTATTTAAATGCCGAAAGCCTATCACCTTTTCATTTATTATCAACCTGTATATCTCCACTACTCCTATGCTCGCGTGTAGCGGCGCACCTCAAAATCATTATACTTCTCTAGTACTTCATACTCGCTAAAATACTCACAAAAATCTGGAAACTGAGTATCTCCCTCATAATTCTCATAGACATGAGAGATAATAAGCTCATCTAACTGAGGTAAAAACAACCCGTAAATCTCCGCCCCACCGATCACAAAGACATGCTCGTCTTGAAGCTCAAGCTGACGTAACTCATCGATATGATGAATAACCTCCGCCCCCTCTTCCGCCCATGACTCATCCCGGGTAATCACGATATTTTGCCTACCTGGAAGCGGCTTGTATTTACCGAGTGAATCCCAAGTCTTGCGCCCCATTAAAACAGGATGCCCAGCGGTTGTCCGCTTAAACATCTTGAGATCTTCTGGCAGCCTCCACGGCAAATCATTATCCTTTCCGATCACGCGTTCAGGAGTCATCGCTACGATCGCTGAGAGCTTACTTAATTTAGGCATATGAACTTACTACCTCCCGAGTGCCACTTGGTCAAGTTACCCCTCCATTTCTAGCATAGAAAATTTATACCACTAAAAAAATCTACACCGAAAATGACTTCAATCGAGTAGGGAGTGAGGTCACCCTCACTTCCCTCTCACACCACCTGCCATACGGTTCCGTAGCAAGGCGGTTCACAGCAGAGCTAGCTGTTCAGCGTATCTTGTCTCATTTTGCAGATTTAGTAACATTTTATGATCA
>CALJOJ010000080.1 GCA_937981665.1 uncultured Rubritalea sp. | reverse complement strand
AACAATCTGACGTCCTCCCGCATCACCTTTAGGTTGCAACTAAAAGGTGATGCCCTTTGCGGTTCACTTTGAGGGAGAAAAGACTCTCTCAAAAGCTAAAAAAGTGTAACACTAAAATAAGAAACAAGTCCTATAATTTATAATTAATGTAGGTGTATGAGGCTATGATCTATATAGAATGGGGGATAGATCGTTTTTAGAAGATTCAAAAATCACAGGTGATCCTGCTCCGCACCTCACTCACACCCCAAAGGCCTGATCACGCTACCTGCAATCATGCCATCGCACAACAGACGTAATGAGTCGTGGTGCAATGGTCTGGGATCCTTCCTCTAAAGAGGACTCCTTCCCAGCCCGCAGCGTTGCGTTCATCCTTTCAGTCTTCTCTCCACTCCCCGCCACATTACGTCGTGTTGTGCGAAGGAATGAGCAGGTACAAGCTGACTAACGTCAGTCGCGCCAGTCCTTAAACCGGGCTCGCCCACAGAGAGGCTCGCAATCCACCCCCACAGCCTCCGCTAGGGCATCATGTTGCGGGTGGTTTCACTGGCTTGCACTCGCAAGACTCGTCCGCAGTCACCATCTGCCTCCCCAGATCTCACTCCGTTCGCCCCTTCACATCATGCCCCAGCTCCAGCCTACCACTGAAAAGCTCCGCACCGCATGAGCCACTCAATTACCCATCGACAACAATGGCGTAGAAAACGCCGTGCGTCCCTGTAAGCTAGGACTAAAGAATTACCTCTTCTTTGGCAGTTATGAAGGCGGCGAATACAACGCCACCCTCTACACCATCCTAGATAGCTGCAAATCCACAGACATCAAAAGATCCAAAGGATCGCCATGATACCAGCCCAGTCCGTAGACAGCTGACAGCTGACGCAGAGCTGGGTTATCCCACAAAAAGCAGATTCAGGTCTGAAAGACCGATATGATAGGTAATGATCTAGATTCTTACCTCTACATTCCCCTACAGCACCCTGCTATCTAGATTAAACACTTGCCCAGAAGTATGTGCCATTTGCTGATGAAGTGTGCTTAGAAACTTCGCCACAGACTCTGGTGTATTAAACTTACCTAGTGCATGGTTACTTAATGCCGCGCTACGAGCCACATCCGACACATCTCTCGTCATCTTCGTTTCCATAAATCCAGGAACGATAACATTCACCCTTATATTTCTCCCCCCTAACTCTTTTGCTAATGACAGAGCCAGCCCTGTCAACGCGGCTTTAGCTGCAGCATAATTCACCTGCCCCACAGGCGGATGAAATGCTGAGTAACTAGAGATAAAAACAATATGCCCCGCCTTCTTTTTTACCATTTGCTTCGCCGCCGCTCTCGCTGTTAGAAATGCTCCTTTTAGATTCACCTCCATCACACTATCCCAGCTCGACTCATCCATTTTAGTAAGCAGATTATCTTCCGTCACTCCCGCGTTACAGACGAGTAGATCTGTCTCAGCATGCTCTTTAAAATAGGATTCCACCATTGCTTCATCGCAGATATCCAACTCGGATCTGCTAGGTGAACGCACCAGCATCCGGGAAGCTCTTAGCTCCGCCGCCATTGTCTGCGCGAGATCGCCTTGTCCGCCTGTGATGAGTGCTTGTTGAGTCGTATCCATTTAATATCACTAAATTAGACGTTCCTCTGTTTACGTCTAGCGCAATCTACGCTATATAAGTTTCAGAATGACAGACGCAGCACACTCAGCACTCACTTATTGCCCAGATCTTTTTAGCTACAAGCGTAGAGAATCACGCGAAGTCATGGTCGGCAATATCGGCATCGGTGGGAAGAATCCCATCCGCATCCAGTCCATGATCACCGCCGATACTAGAGACACAGAAGCATGTGTCGCCGAGGCGCTAGAGCTAGCGAATGCTGGCTGTGAGATAGTTAGAGTCACCGCACAGACTCGTAAGTATGCTGAAAATTTAGAAAACATCCGTGATGGTCTGCGTGCAGCTGGCTGTGATGTCCCACTCGTCGCAGATATTCATTTTAAACCAGATGCCGCACTAGAAGCTGCCAAGTGGGTGGATAAAGTCCGCGTCAATCCCGGCAACTATGCCGACAAGAAAAAATTTGAAACCCGCGAGTACACAGATGATCAGTACGCGGATGAACTAGAGCGCATCCGCGAGCAGTTCACCCCGCTCGTAGAACTCTGCAAAGAACTCGGCAGAGCCATGCGCATCGGCACCAACCACGGCTCACTATCTGACCGCATCATGAACCGCTACGGCGATAGCCCACTCGGCATGGTCGAGTCAGCACTAGAGTTCGCCCGTATCGCTCGTGACAATAACTATCATAACTTCCTCTTCTCCATGAAGGCGAGCAACCCGAAAGTCATGATCGAAGCCTACCGCCTACTCGTAGCAAGACTAGACGAGCTCGGCGATGACTGGAACTACCCTATCCACCTCGGCGTCACTGAAGCTGGGGATGGCGAAGACGGCCGCATCAAGTCCGCTATCGGTATTGGCTCACTACTCTCAGACGGCATCGGTGACACCATCCGTGTCTCTCTAACAGAAGATCCAGTTCACGAGATCCCTGTTGCTCAGGCCATCGTAGCTTCCATCCATAACTCTCAGAAATCCTCTGACGCATCACAGCACAGACCGCTCAGCTACGACCCATTCAGTTATAACCGCAGAAAATCTCACCAGCTAGAAATCAACGGTCACAAGCTCGGTGCCGCGAACACTGTGCGAGTCTTCACTTCCCAAGAAAAGTGGAACGCAGTCGCGCACAAGATCGAGAAAATGGGAGATTTCAAACCTGAAATAGTAGCAGAGACATCTGGCCTCGTAGAAATAAATCCACTCGATACAGAAGCGATTAAGCAGATCAACGCTAAGCCAGAACCAACAATAGTAACCATCCCTGACGGCACAGAAATGGGCGTCATCCACGCATTCCGACTACTCGCGAACAAGCTAGATGCGCACCATCCCATTCTGCTGAAAGACACCTTTATTCCATCTACAGATCCGGAAAAAGAGTTCCAACAGACCCTCATCACTGCAGCCCGAAACATCGGTTCACTCCTCTGTGATGGTATCGGTGATGCTATCCTCATCCAGGGCGAGCACGCACCAGGACAAAGCCTCCGCCTAGCCTATAATGTCCTC
The DNA here is from genome assembly GCA_937981665.1 of uncultured Rubritalea sp. Taxonomy (GTDB): domain Bacteria; phylum Verrucomicrobiota; class Verrucomicrobiia; order Verrucomicrobiales; family Akkermansiaceae; genus Rubritalea. The sequence goes on along the minus strand of CALJOJ010000080.1, from coordinate 26,615 downwards.
CAAGCAGCCGGCACACGTATTTTTAAAACTGACTACGTAGCCTGCCCATCCTGCGGGCGCACACTCTTTAATCTACAAGACACTACTCAGAAAATCCGTGCCGCCACTGGCCACCTCAAAGGTGTCCGCATCGCCGTCATGGGCTGCATCGTAAATGGTCCTGGTGAAATGGCTGACGCAGACTTCGGCTACGTCGGTGGCGCTCCGAACAAGATCAATCTCTACATCAACAAGACTCCAGTGAAATTCAACATCCCTGAAGCAGACGCCGTAGAAATGCTCGTAGAACTGATTAAAGAAAACGACAAGTGGATCGACCCACCCAAAGAAGTAGCTGAAGTCTAACTTAAATCATATCGCCATGGAAATTTTCACCAACAACATCTTACTCGACGTACTCCTGCTCTGCTTCATCAGCATAGCTATTGCCATCCCACTCTTCTCTTTTACTAGTAAAGGATACCCGCAGGAAGCTATACTTCATCATGGAAATGTCCCCACTTCTACATTCACACATTTAGATATTCTAGGTGTCTTTTTAGCGACCCTACTCTTCACTGCTAATGTGATTGCATTTGCAATAGACCCCTCACTAGCAGAAACTACCCCAAAAGCGGATAATGTAACGATGCTTATCGGCGGCTTGATCAGTCAGCTTATTCCAGTAAGTATTGCCTGCGCCTTTCTTCTCCCAAGGATGAATGTAGGTGAAATTTTCGGACTCAGCCGTCCTGACTCAGGTAAAGTAATATTGACTGGTGTACTAGGCCTCATCGTCATCTATGCTTGCAACTTAGCCATCCAGCCTGTCATCACTCCCTTTTTAGAAAATAATCTAGGGAAACAAGAGCTGCAAACACCAGTGCAAATGATCCTAGATGCTAGGGAGAATAATCCTACAATGCTAATCATCCTTGCATTTCTAGCCGTCATTGTAGCGCCTATCTGTGAGGAGTTCGTATTCCGAGGCTATCTCTATGGCACTCTGAAGCGCTTCTCTTGCCGTAGCTTTGCTGTCATTATATCCGCCCTCTTTTTCGCAGTTGTCCATGCTAATATCTGGGCGCTTGTCCCCCTCTTTATTGTTGGAATAGCGCTTGCTATCATTTATGAAATAAGCGGTTCACTCTGGGCCTCTATTCTTACTCACATGCTATTCAATGGAGTCACTACCGCCCTCCTTATCTTCGTCGATGTCAACGATCTCCCAGTCTAGTGAGGACCACCTCATCCGCACACTCACACAGAATCTAACCACCGGTCCAGACATCATCACTGGCGTGGGTGACGACTGTGCTGTCATTGCCAAGACACCACAAGAACACACTCTCCTCAAGACCGACACCATCGTCGAGTCCATCCACTTCCTACCAGAAGAAGATCCAGAGCGAGTGGGCTGGAAAGCAGTCGCCAGAGTGATCAGTGACTTTGCCGCTATGGGTGGCACGCCAGAGGCCCTACTCGTCACCATCATACTACCTCCTGACACTGAGCTGCAATGGGTCGAGCACCTCTACATAGGACTCAATGCCGCAGCCACAGCATTCGACTGCTCCATCGTCGGCGGGGAAACTTCATCAACCGCGACTGGCGCACCGAAAGTCATCTCCATCTCCGGCACCGGAACAGTCGCCCCCCAGCACCTCACCCTCCGTAGCGAGGCTCAGCCAGGTGACCTCATCTTCGTCACCGGCAAACTCGGCGGATCTATTTCAGGAAAACACCTAGACTTCTCACCACGCATCGCAGAAGCTCAATGGCTCGTAAATCACTACAAGCCAAGCTCCATGATGGACATCTCAGATGGTATAGCCAAGGACCTACCCCGTCTTGCACAGCAGTCAGAATGTGGCTTCACCCTCATCAAATCCACCCTCCCCTGTAATCCAGGTTCCACCACAGAACAGGCGCTTAGTGACGGCGAAGACTACGAGCTGCTCTTCTCCATCCCCCCAGAAAGAAAAGAAGCCCTTATCGATGAATGGGCTAAGTTCTTCACCAATATAGAACTAACGCACATTGGCGAGTTCACCAAAGATCAAATCGATTCGCTATCAGGTGGTTGGGATCATTTCATCCAGAAGTAATGACACTTCGCTAAAACTCCTCATGAAAGTAAACTCATAGCAATCAGTGAGTTATTGAAATTTTATCACTAACAATGAACTACCCTCATTAAAATTTTAAAATTTCAGCGTTCATCATTTTCATGAAATAAAGTTAACACTATTTGTACCCCAAGAGAGCACTTTTATCTAACAGATTAATTTCTTATAAAAGCCACTTGAACGAACGTTTTTCTAGGACTAGTTCATCCCACAAGCTAAAAACACACTTTTCTTGAATCTTAAGTAACCACAACATATGGTATTGTTAATAATTTGTTCATACTACATGGGATGAAAATAGATTGACCCTAACTTTCTAAAATGCATAATTCGTAAAGTTGCCCATCAGAATAAAAAGTGTCTAAATACTCCAAGACAACGTATTATTCCTGAACCTTATTAACGTCTAATAATCTTCATAAATTACACTCTAATTTTCAATTTCTAAACTTCATACTCACATGTCTAAAACAACCACAGTCAACCTAGGAGAGCGCACATTCGAGCTCGATACAGATAAAGCCGAAGCAGCATTCGCAGCTAAAAAAGTAATCAACGGTAAGGACACCATGTTTTTCAATATCCTACCGATCAAATACAACTGGGCATACGATCTCTACAAGACAATGAAGGCGAACCACTGGGAGCCTGAAGACGTTCCGATGCAGACAGACGTCCAGCAATGGCGTTCAGATGACATCTCAGACGTAGAGCGCTGGATCATCAAGATGGGCATCGGCTACTTCTCAGCAGCAGAAGGCATCGTAGGTGACAACGTCCAGCACGTAGTCCGTGAAGTAGTCACAGCACCTGAGCTGAAGCTGGTCCTAGGCAGACATGCACACGAAGAGAACATCCATGCAGACTCACTCGTCTACATGATCTCATCACTAGGGCTCAACCCACACGAATGTGAAGCTATGTTCGAGGACATCCCTACTATTTCAGAGAAAAATGAATTCGTAGTAAGCAACTCTCGTGCAATGCGCCGCGACATGGATCTCACCCAGACATCCACTAAGCAAGACCTTGCCAAGAACATCTTCCTCTTCGGTCAAGTAATGGAAGGCACACAGTTCTACGGACTCTTCGGAATGATCCTCAGTCTCTACCGTCAGAATAAGTTCCCAGGAATCGGTCAGATGTTCTCATACACTCTGCGTGATGAGTCGAACCACATCGAAGTCTTCCGTAACCTCCTCATGGATCTCGTAGAGGAAAACCAAGACATCTGGACACCAGAATTCCGTCAAGACCTCCGCTCCACAATGGCAGAAGGCATCCGCCTAGAGAAGAAATTCATCCGTGACTGTCTCCCAGTAGCCGCAGTAGGTCTCAACGCAGAAGAATTCGAGCTCTACATCGACTACATCGCTGACCGTCGCCTAGAATCCTGTGGTCTAGCACCACTCAACGAAAACGCCGTCAGCAACCCATTCCCATGGTTAGCAGAAATGATGGACATCAAAAAAGAACAAAACTTCTTCGAAGGCACTGTTACAGAATACCAGAAATCCTCATCTCTAGGCGATGTAGATGATGATGATCTTTAATTAAGTTAGCGGTGGGCAGTGATCGGTGATCAGTGTCTACTGCCAAGCTAGTTCGTTAGTAGAAAATTTATGGGAGAAATAAAAACATTTGAAGACCTAGATGTCTGGAAAAGAGGATGTCAATTAGCAGTTGATATCATCACCGCCTTTCACAAGTTTTCAATCCCTTCTCTTAGAGATCAAGTCCAACGCTGTTCCTTATCAATTTCATTCAACATTGCCGAAGGAGCAGAACGAGATAGCACCGCAGAGTACATAAGATTTCTCCGCTATATTAAAGGCTCATGCGGAGAATTAAGAACACAGCTCTACATCGCCCACAGAATTAACAAACAACTTAACTTAAACATCTCCCCCTGGACCTCACCAAAAGCATCGAAGAAACGAAAATCATCTCCAAAATGCTCCAAGCACTAATCAATTCCCTGAACGCCCAAAAACACTAACCAGTTACAAGCACAAAACCAAAACCCCGATCACTGATCACCTCTAACCGACCACTCTATAATGTACCGAAACTTATCCTTAGAAGAAGACCAAGCTCTCAAAAACGTCGTCACTCGTCCACGCTCAGAAAAACCTGACTTCGCCTGGCGCGAGCAGCTCGGCAACGAGAAAGTAAATGTTCCTGAAATCCTCGTCCAGAATGGCAAGCAAGAGTCTGAACTATCACTCGCTGACATCGCTGACACCATCGGTGGTGCACTCACGGACCTGCTCCTCGCACGCCAAGCTAAGGAAGACACTATTTTCAATGAAGAGAACCGCCACTTCGTATCTGGTGTAGCGCACAATGTCGCAGAATCACTCATGGATCAAGTAGGCGACAGCGGCAAGCTTAAGCTCACCCAGGCAGACCTATACCTCCTCATCGAGAAAGCATTGATCGAAAACGACGCGCACGACGTAGCAAAATCACTCGTCTTTAACCGTGCTCTGATGGACAAAGGAAGCATCGAAGTTTCCACAGTCTCGAACGAGCCATTCACCCTTCGTCTCATCCGCAGAAATGGTAACGTAGTGCCTTGGTCAGAAACCAAGATAGAGAACGCAGTTCGCCACGCATTCCTATCCATGAAGCGTAGTGGAGACTCTGCTAAAATGATAGCAAAAGCAGTCACCGCTCGTGTTCGCGATGAAGAGAAAGCCTTCATCCACATCGAAGACGTCCAGGACATGGTTCAAGAAGAGCTCATGCGTGCTGGTCACTTCAAGACCGCTGAGCACTACATCCTCTACCGTCGTCAGCAGGCACAAGACCGCCTCAATCAAGACAAACTACCAGTAGAAGATCCTCAGCAGGACTCCATGGTAGTCGTCACATCACCAGACGGATCATCACTCTTCTGGGATGGCATGGAGTTAAAAAAGCGTATCCAGTTCGCCTCTATCGGACTAGACCTCCGCCTCTCAGAAGCAGACATCGAGCGCGAACTCCGCCGCTCTATCGGCTCAGAGATCACCAAGGAAGGCCTCCGCCAGACCATCACACTCAATGCCAAGTCACTCATCGAGCAAGACGCAGACTTCTCCATCTTCGCCGGTAGAATTCTCCTCTCATACATCTACGAAGAAGTCCTAGACTGGACCATCCTCCATGACGGAATCCAAGGACTCAAGAAAGCGCATGTAGTCGCATTTAAGAAATACCTCAAGCACGGAGTCGACATCAAGAGACTCTCACCAGAGATCACAGATGGCCGCTATGACATCAATAAAATAGCTGACCAGCTAGACCCTACAGCAGACCTAGACTTCGACTACCTCGGTATTTCCACACTCTATGACCGCTACCTCATCGTAGACAAGACTGGTAACACCCAGCGCCGCCTCGAAGTACCACAGTTCTTCTGGATGCGTGTCTCCATGGGCCTCTTCAAGGAAGACGGACCAGACAAGCAAGACTGGTGTATCCGCCTCTACAACCTCTACAAAGCACGTAGATTCTGTTCATCCACACCGACACTCTTTAACTCCGGCACACTCCACAGCCAGCTCTCATCATGCTACCTCTATAAAGTAGATGACAGCATCGAGTCCATCATGCAGCGCGGTATCGCAGACAATGCCTACCTCTCCAAGTGGGCTGGCGGACTCGGCGGATCATGGACAGCAGTCCGTGGAACAGGTGGCTACATCCAAGGCACCAATGGTGAGTCCCAAGGCGTCATCCCATTCCTCAAACTTCACAATGACCAACTCGTAGCAGTCAACCAAGGCGGCAAGCGCCGTGGTTCAGGATGCGCCTACCTAGAGACATGGCACAACGACATGGAAGACTTCCTAGAGCTTCGTAAGAACACCGGTGACGAGCGTCGCCGCTGTCACGACATGAACACAGCTAACTGGATTCCTGACCTCTTCATGAAGCGTATGGAAGGCCGCGAAGACTGGTCACTATTTCGTACTAATGAAACTCCAGATCTGCATGATCTCTACGGCTCAGCATTCGACAAGCGATACGCAGAATACGAGGCAATGGCAGCCGAAGGCAAAATCTGGACCAAGAAAATTCCAGCCATCGATATGTGGAAAAAGATGCTCAAGATGATCTTCGAGACAGGCCACCCATGGATCACATTCAAAGACCCATGTAACCTCCGCTCACCACAAGACCACGCAGGAGTCATCCACTCATCGAACCTCTGCACAGAGATCACGCTGAACACCTCAGAAGACGAGACAGCAGTCTGTAACCTCGGCTCAGTAGTCCTAGACAACCACATCCAGGATGACGGCTCACTAGACCACGAGAAGCTAAAGGAAACCATCACCGTAGCCATCCGCGCGCTTGATAACGTCATCGACATCAATTTCTACCCTACAGAGTCAGCCCGCACCTCTAACACCCGTCACCGTCCTATCGGACTCGGCGTCATGGGGCTGCAGAATGCACTCTACAAGAAAAACATGGCATTCGCCTCAGAAGCAGCAGTCGAGTTTAATGACGAGTTCATGGAAGCCATCGCCTACTACGCCTACAGCGCATCTAGCGACATTGCAGCAGAAAACGGCACCTACTCATCCTACAAGGGATCCAAGTGGGATCGCGGCCTCCTTCCACAAGACACCGTTGACCTACTAGAAAATGAACGTGGAGTTAAAATCGACGTCCCACGTGGCGCGAAGATGGACTGGACATACGTTCGTGAAAAGATCGCTAAGCACGGCATGAGAAACTCTAACGTCCTAGCCATCGCGCCGACAGCTACCATCTCTAACATCATGGGAACCACCCCATGCATAGAGCCGAACTACAAGAACCTCTTCGTTAAGTCGAACCTCGGTGGAAACTTCACCATCCTCAACCGCCAGCTCGTCCGCGACCTCAAGGCTGAAGGACTCTGGAACAATGAAATGCTAGACAACCTCAAGTACTTCGACGGTGAACTCGATGAAATCTCAGACATACCAGATCACATCAAAGAAAAGCACCGCACCGTATTCGGCGTCCCATTTGAATACGTAGTAGATGCTGCAGCACGTCGCCAGAAATGGCTAGACCAAGCTCAGAGTGTCAACCTCTTCATCGCCAAGCCAGACCTCAAGATACTCTCCCACATGTATCGCCGAGCATGGCACACCGGACTCAAGACCACCTACTACCTCAGATCCATGGGCGCATCAGGCATCGAAAAGTCCACCGGCACAGTCAAAAAAGACTCAAGAGCCCTAGCAGCAGAAGCCGCAACCGCAGCAGTAACATCCCCTGCCGCAGTACCAGTAGCCACCCCACCACCTACACCCCTAGGCGAACGCCCCGCATCAGCCAACCCAGATGTAATAGGCTGAGAAAGCTGCGAATAATCACACGAGTTTCGTGTGAGATACAATATCAAAGCGGAGGGTTAAACCTCCGCATCACTTTAATTATAATAATCTCCTGTCAGGAGATTTATTGGTGCTGTCTCTGATGAATATTTAATTCCCTTCTACTCTTAAAGGATATCGGTTATTCGATATATTTATTTTCATCTAGAACGAACCTAGTTACCGCTCCTGAAGGGAGCTAATCTGCATAGCCCATGGCTTCAGCCATGGGACAACATCACAAACCACATCCCGTGCTGAAGGCACGGCGCAAAGGTTACTACATTCGGCTCCACATTCATCTTCGCTGTGCCTTCAGCACAGTTATTCTAGGGGTGGGTTATACCTAGGGTTGAAACCCTAGGCTTTGCACATGATCTCCTGTCAGGAGATGGGTTGCGACTGGTTATACTGAATATTAATCCCATAGATATTTCTCTTCATATGGTATTCTATACGTATTCAAAATTCGCCGCAATTCATCCTGAAAGCTCGTTGTTTTGTGATGTTCTTTTTGTCGTTTCACATAAGCGACCGCGGAGTCTAGGTCTTTAGGGCTGATGCTGAACCAACCATAACCACTCTGCCATTTGAATCCTTTCACTTTATCGCCCATCCATTTCGAAGAGCTTCCTTTTATGTCTTGAATCACTTTCACATCAGACTCAGATTTAGATACTCTTATCACGATATGGATATGATCAGGCATGCCATTGATCGCGATAACTTGGCCATTAAGACTTTTGACAATACCAGAAATATAACGATAGAGTTCGGTTTCTATTTCTGCCTTAATAAGACTCTTTCGATCCTTTGTAGAAAACACGATATGCCCATAAACTTGATGCAGTGATTGGCCCATTTGAAGAGAATAGAGAATACTCAACTATCATACAACCTGAAATTTGAGAGCCATTCTTCCCTCTATACTGATTTATCGTTCTTTAAGAGAACGCGTATGCCAAGCCAACAGCTTCAGCCATAGGTCGACATCCCGTGCCAAATATAAGGAGGAAAGGGCATATCAAACAGGTCTGCCCCTTAAAGCCCTTAATCACTAACGCTCTCCTCTTAAAAAAATTCTCGATTATTTAATGATGAAGCAGAATAGTAATATAATGGGAACCTCTGGCAACCGTCACGAATTGAGTTTTTAGGTTTTCAATTCTGATCTAACAGATTAAGTTGTCCTTATGAACTTCCGAGAGCATGAAAAAGGTGGAAATTTATTCTCCGCCATTGAGCACCAGCAAAAGATGACTCAGCGCACTGTTGGTGTACTAAAGTTTAAAACCATCATTGATTAGAATATCTTCCTACCTACACTTATTGAAGTTACAGGCTATGATAAGAAAGACTGGAGTAAAGGTGGCAATCTACCTTTTCATCCTCTCTTAATGTTTAAAATACTCATACTGCAAAGCTTTCACGGACTTAGCGATGATGCTACTGAGTATCAAATAGGAGACCGGGGTGATGGAGGGGCTCCAGAGGTGGAGCTGTGGCCATTTAGAAATAGCACAAAAAAACCGCAGTGCTCGGAAGGCGACTGCGGTTTGTTAGAGTGTTAGATGTTGTTCTGGAGCTTAGCTCACTGGAACTTTTTCTTGCTCGTGGGTGGGCAGGTCGTCACCGGTATAGCCGTGTTCTTCAGCGTACTTACGGACGTCTGCGGTGATCTTCATGGAGCAGAATGTAGGCCCACACATAGAGCAGAAGTGAGCAGTCTTAGCGCCTTCTGCTGGGAGGGTTTCATCGTGGTACTCGATGGCTCTTGCTGGGTCTAGTCCGAGTGCGAACTGGTCTCTCCAGCGGAACTCGAAGCGTGCCTTGGAGATGGCGTTGTCGCGCTCTTGAGCAGCTGGATGTCCCTTAGCTAGGTCACCAGCATGAGCTGCGAGCTTGTAGGTGATGACTCCTTCGCGGACGTCGTCTTTATTAGGTAGTCCGAGGTGTTCTTTCGGAGTCACGTAACAGAGCATGGCACATCCGTACCATCCGATGTTTGCTGCACCGATGCCTGATGTGATGTGATCATAGCCAGGTGCGATGTCTGTAGTGAGTGGTCCAAGCGTGTAGAATGGAGCCTCGTGGCACCAGTCGATCTGCTTTTCCATGTTCTCTTTGATGAGGTGGAGTGGAACGTGGCCAGGGCCTTCGTTCATGACCTGACAGCTTTTCGCCCATGCACGAGTGGTGAGTTCACCTTGCACTTCTAGCTCAGCAAGCTGTGCGTAGTCATTCGCATCAGCGATAGATCCAGGGCGGAGGCCGTCACCGATAGAGAATGATACATCGTAAGCTGCACAGATGTCACAGATGTCATCCCAGTGCGTGTAGAGGAAATTTTCTTTTTGGTGAGCTAGGCACCATTTAGCCATGATAGATCCACCACGAGAAACGATACCTGTCATGCGGCGCGCTGTGTGAGGAACGAAACGTAGAAGAACGCCAGCATGGATAGTGAAGTAGTCCACGCCTTGCTCAGCTTGCTCGATGAGGGTGTCACGGAAGAGTTCCCAGGTGAGTTCCTCTATCTTGCCGTTCACTTTCTCAAGTGCTTGGTAGATAGGAACCGTACCGATAGGAACTGGTGAGTTGCGGAGGATCCATTCACGAGTCGCGTGGATGTTCTTTCCTGTAGAGAGGTCCATGACTGTGTCAGCTCCCCACTTGGTGGCCCACTGCATTTTCTCTACCTCTTCATCGATAGTGGATGCGACAGCGGAGTTGCCGATGTTTGCGTTGATCTTGATGAGGAAATTTCTACCAATGATCATTGGCTCGTTTTCCGGGTGGTTGATATTTACTGGGATGATCGCTCGTCCTCTGGCTACTTCAGATCTGACAAATTCAGCCGTGATGAGCTCTGGGATTTCAGCTCCAAATGATTGTCCTGGGTGCTGGTGGTCCATGCGGTTACGTGAGACCTGCTTATGCGGCTGGATCTCTGATGGGCGAGGCATTTCGTAGCCGTCAGGTGTGTGTGACTTTGACTTGATGAATGCCTTGATCGTGTCAGACGCGTCATCAGGAAGGTCATCGATAGATGGGTAAGTGTCATGCACTGTCTTGAATGCTTCAAGTCTACCTAGGTTCTCACGGATAGCGACGAATTCCATCTCTGGTGTGATGGTTCCTTGGTCAGCATACCATTTCTGAGTCACTGGGTGATCCTTGGATGCTTTGAGCGGATTACGCTTTAGCCCCGGGTACTCCTTGAGCTTGTTTTTAGATGCTTTGCCTTCGTTGTATTTCTCAGCGTGCTTGTCAGAAAGATAGCCATTATCAGATGGTTTCACATCGCGGCCTTCATATTCTGCGATGTCTCCACGGCCGAGTATCCAGTCACGACGGAGGGCAGGAAGGCCTTCACGTGGATCGCCTTGGAATTCTGAATCACCCCATGGACCAGAGCAGTCATAGACCTTGATCGCTGGGTTTTTTTCCACGCGGCCGTTCGGGTGCTCTGTATCCGAAAGTCTAATCTCACGCATTGGCACGCGGACGTTCTTGTGGATACTACCATCTACGTAGATGCGGGTAGAGTTAGGAAAAATAGTAGGGTCCTTCGCGAGTGCGTCGAGCTCTTCTGAGTTATCGATGTCTTCCACAAAGTTACCTGTATAGTCAGATCTCTGTGAGGAGTTCTCAGGTGTGATGCCGTTAGTTGGAGTTTCGTCTGGTGGTGTCATGGTAAGTGATTAGTGGTTGTTTGAAATTTTGAGTGAACGTTAGTCTAACAGTTTGATAGTGCCAAAGAGTAGGCTTGCGAGGCAGATACTAGATGCAATGGCAAATGTGGCATTGTTAAGATTTAAGGACTCAGAGCCAAAGACTATCGATCCAACTATAAGACCGATAAATACTAGCGGAATAAATATCAGCTCGTAATTAGAAAGGTCGTTGTTTTTGTTGTTATTTAAATTCCCCATAAAAAATGCCTGTCGTTTATTGTGACAGGCATTGGATTCATAATGAAATCTTTAGCGTTCCTTGGATGGAAAAATTCGACTCCCTACGTCGGTGCAAACCGATTCAGGTTCGAAGAGTTTTCTGTGATGAATCTCAGCCCGTGAGGGCACCCCTGTCGTTGGATGGAAGCTAGATACTGTAGGGCAGGTAGTCAAGGAGTATGTGGAGAGGCTGATCCGTTACGCTATGCTTAGTGTGCTTTTATTTAGTGTACGTTGGGTGAAGCTCTTCTCCTTCGTGTTTTGCAATAACGACTGCTGCGCAGGAGTCGCCGAAGACGTTGACGGCAGTGCGTGACATGTCGAGTAGGCGGTCTACGGCGAAGAGCGCGAGGATGGCTTTCTCTGCCCCCGGGATTCCGCAGTTGTTCATGATGATGAGGATGGCGACCATCGATGCTGACGGGACACCTGCGACACCAATGCTCGTGAGAAGGGCGGATATGACGACGAGCATCTGAGCTGCGAATCCCATTTCTAGTCCCATGACCTGAGCGACGAACATGACGGCGATGCACTCGTAGAGGGCGGTTCCATCCATATTCACTGTGGCTCCGAGTGGGAGGGTGAAGCTGGCTGTTTTCTTGCTGACTCCAGCATTGTCCTGCACACAGCGCATGGTGACTGGTAGTGTGGCAGATGAGCTGGAGGTGGAGAAGGCGGTGAGGAGTGCGGTTTTCATCGCCTTAAGGTGGGCGATAGGGCTGATCTTACCGATGAATTTAAGCAGTAGAGGTAGGACTACGAACATGTGTAGTGCTAGGGCTATGAGGACGGTGATGAAGTAGGGGGCGAGTAGGAGGAAGACGTCAGCGCCACTGTTATAGACAGTATTTACCATCATGCCGAAGATGCCGAAGGGGGCGCAGAGCATGATCCAGTGAGTGATCTTGATCATCACGTCATTGAGCGACTGGAAGAAGTCTTTCATCGGTTCCATTTGCTTCGATGGAAACTGGGTCATGGCGATGCCGAACATGAGTGAGAATACGAGTATTCCTAGGAGCTGTCCTTCGGCTGCTGCTTTGACGATGTTAGATGGTAGCATGCGCTTGAAGATGGCTGTCCAGTCAGCGGCTTGGCTTTGCTGGCCATCGGTAAATCTCGCCTTGTCTGCATCTGAGGTTTCTGATGGTGCGTTGTTGAATACCTCAAGTAGCTCGGTGTTCGGCTGCCCGTCTATGAGTCCGGGCTGGATAGTATTTACAATAAAGAGACCGAGGACGACTGCGCTGAGGGTGGAGACGAGATAGAAGCCGAGGGTCTTCAGCCCCATACGCTTGAAGCCATCGAAGCCGGCTAGTCCGGCGAGACCGGCAATGATGGAGGAGACGACGAGTGGGACGATGATCATTTTTAGAGCCTGGATGAAGAGGTCGCCAATGAGTCCAAGGACTTTCAGCGTGGAGGTGACGGCTGGTGAAGTGTCGACGAGCTTGAGTAGGGATGCGACGACAACGGCAGCTATGAGGGCGATAATGATCTGCCAGTGGGGAGCGATTTTCTTCATTGGTGCATGTTACAGATTAGACAGATGGTGTAAAAAGTTAAATTTCACGTTGCATTTCACGTTGGAAGAGATTGACTCAGCGCATGAGTCATACTGAATCAACTGTCCGCACAAGATTTGCTCCGTCACCGACTGGATATTTACACATTGGTGGTGCTCGCACGGCATTATTTAACTGGTTATTTGCCCGTAAGCATGGAGGAAAGTTCATCCTGCGGGTGGAGGATACGGATAAGGAGAGAAATACTGATGAGGCGAGAGCTGCTATTTTCGAGGGGATGGAATGGCTCGGGATGGACATCGATGAAGGTCCAGAGCAGGGCGGTGAGTATGGTCCTTATAACCAGTCTGAGAGACATGATATCTACGCGAAGTGGTTTGAGAAGCTGGTTGCTGCTGACCGTGTCTATGAAGACGATGGTGCATGGAGATTTAAATTTGAGAGAAAGCCGATCACGATGCATGATATGGTGTGCGGTGAGGTGACGATCGACTACACTGATGAGTCTATCAATCCTGATATGGTGGTGAAGCGTTCTGACGGGACGTTCGTATTCCACTTTGTAAACGTAGTGGATGACATCGAGATGGGGATGACGCATGTGATCCGAGGTGAAGATCACTTGATGAATACACCGAAGCACTTGCAGTTATTCGCAGCGCTGGGAGAAGAGCCACCGAAGTATGCGCACATCCCGCTGATCTTGAATCAAGACGGATCTAAGATGTCTAAGCGTGATGATGGTGCGGCAGTGGGGGAGTATTCTGGGCTAGGTTATCTTTCTGAGGCTGTAGATAACTTTATCGCCCTGTTAGGGTGGTCTCCAAAGGGTGAGCAGGAGATTTTTTCTCTGGCTGAGCTGGTGGAGAAATTTGATCTGGATGCGGTGAATCGTGCGCCAGCTAAGTTCGATGTCGAGAAGTGTAGCTGGGTGAACCAGCAGCATTTGTTAGCGATGGAGCCAGCGGTATTTGCTGAAGCGGCTAAGCCATATGTGGCTGCTGCGGGTGTTTCCGTAGAAGGTGACTATGTGAAGATGGCTGCGTCAGTGCAGGAGAAAGTGAAATTACTGAATGAAGTGCCGGCGGTGATTTCATTCTTCACTGATGCTGACTACCCGTTTGATGCGGATGGTGTGGAGAAGGTGAAGAAGAACGAGCAGGCGGTTGTTCTGTTAGAGAAGCTAGCTGAAGCATTTTCTGGTCTTAGCGACTGGAGTGAAGCGAAGGCTACTATTGGTGCTACGGCGAAGGAGAATGGCGCGAAGCCTGGGCAACTTATGTTCCCGACTCGTGTTGCTCTTAGTGGCATGACTGGTGGGCCTGATCTGGGTGAGATTTTAGATCTGTTAGGTCAGGCTGAGTCTGTACGCCGTGTTCAGAGAGCTGTGACTGAGCTAGCTTAAAATTTCAATTATCTCGCTATGAAACACGTATATACTCTTGATGATCTGAAGACTGGTGACCTGCCTAATAATGCGAGGCTAGCAGTATTGGGTTATCCCGTGTCGCATTCTAAGTCGCCGCAGATGCACCAAGCTGCCTTGGATGCGCTGAAGATAGACGTGACTTATATTCGCATAGAGTTGGAACCGGGGTCATTGGCTGAGGCCTTTGAGCTGATGCAGGAGCATGGTTTTATTGGTTGTAATGTAACGATCCCGCATAAATTCGAAGCACGTGAAAACTGTGATGAGGTGTCATCCTCAGTTGAGCTGTTAGGTGTGGCGAATACGATCCATTTTAAGGATGGGAAAGTGCTGGGAGATAATTCTGACGGACCAGGTCTCTTGCGTGCATTAGAAGATGATTTTGAATGCGTGTTAGAGGGAGCTAGAGTGCTTTTACTCGGTGCAGGTGGTGGAGCCGGGAAGGCGATAGCGACTCAGCTGAATCAAGCTGGCTGTACTAGTTTGGTATTATCTAACAGAACAGTTAGTAAGGTGGAGGATCTAGCGAATGACCTCACGGACAGTGGTACGAAGATTAGTGTGTTAGGTAGCTCAGCTGAAGCGTTAGCTGAGGTAGCAGGTGAGCTAGATATCATCATCAATGCTACTTCTATGGGCATGAAGCCAGAGGACGCGGTACCGTTTCCTACTGAGGCGATCACTGCTCAGCATAAGGTGTACGATGCGGTTTATAACCCAGTAGAGACGAAGTTGTTAGAGGCTGCTAAAGCGAATGGCGCGATGACAGCGAACGGCTTGTCGATGTTGATTCACCAAGGTGCAGTCTCGTTTGAGCTGTGGTTAGGTCAGAAACCAGATATTAAGCTGATGCGCCAAGCGATTTCTAGTACTAGTTAGAAATCGGTTATGAGAACATTGGTCTAACAGGAATTGATTTCTTAGCGAAATATTCTTTGGCTTCTTGGACCGAGTGTTGGCCGAAGTGGAAGATGCTGGCTGCGAGGACGGCGTCAGCTTTACCTTGCTCTAGGACGTCTACCATGTGCTGAAGATTTCCTGCTCCGCCACTAGCGATGACTGGGATGCCAACTGCTTCGCTCACCGCTGCAGTGAGCTCTATGTCGTATCCGTCTTTGGTGCCGTCTGCGTCCATACTTGTGAGTAGGATCTCGCCTGCGCCACGGTTATAAATTTCTTTTGCCCACTCGATAGCGTCTATGCCAGTTGGCTTTCTGCCGCCGTGAGTGTAGACTCCCCATTTGCCATTTTCATCAAGCTTAGCATCGATGGCGATAACGATGCACTGATCACCAAAGGCTTTTGACCCAGCATCAATGATATCTGGATTTACCACGGCTGCGGTGTTCATGCCTACTTTATCTGCACCAGCGAGGAGCATTTTACGCATGTCTTCCACGGAGCGGATGCCACCACCTACGGTGAGTGGGATGAAGCATTTCTCAGCAGTACGGCGGACTACATCTACCATGGTGTCTCTGCCGTCACTCGATGCAGTGATGTCTAGAAAAACGAGTTCATCTGCTTCTTGTTCGTTGTATGCAATGGCGCATTCTACTGGATCACCAGCATCGCGCAGGTCTACGAAGTTCGTGCCTTTGACCACTCTGCCATTGGTGACATCGAGGCAGGGGATGATTCTCTTAGCTAACATGATATGTGTAAAATTCTTTGATTGATTAATTCATTCCCCATGCGCCGACTTTACGCTTTTTGGCGTCATTTTCCATGGCTGTTAGGCGTGCCTCTTGTTTTTTTCGAGGTGTACCGTCTGGCAGGTCTGTACCCCAAGTGGAGTGTCTGACTAGACCTTCCTGTGTGAGTAGCTCGTGTAGGTAATATTCTGTGCCATCGTTTTCTAGAACGACGAATGCGTAGATACGAGTTTCACTCTTTCTGTCGGTGACAGGTTGGCGCTTGGTGATGACTTTAAATTTTTTACCTTTGACGAGGCTAAGTGTGCGTTTTTTTCCGAGTTGGCCTACCTGAGTAGTCTGCTCTCTGGTAAGTCCACCGAAGTCCCTTGCTTGTTTGTCTAGTCTGTCGCCGTTATTCTCGCCCCCGCCGTATGTTTTATAAGTGCTTTCAGCAGTGTCTGCGAAGTAGAGGCGGATCTCGTCTTGACCGTTGGCGTGCTTGATGTGGAAGCTGTCTCCGTCGTTGTGCTTGTGGTCTACTAGGGTGCAGTTTTCTAACACATCGTATTCGTTTCCTTTGATGATTACTGGAGAGAGTCCATCGACGGATACAGATGCGGGTGAGCTGAGGAGGTCCGTTGCTCCGTTTAAAAGATTGTCTAGGATGTTACCGTCCTTGTTCTTGAAGAACCAGCCGACTACGGCAATGAGGATGGTGATGACGATTGCTTTTTTAGATTTGTATCTAGCCATAAATGATAGGGGTATGGGGTTCTTCTACATTCCCGAGTTGTCTTTGTAAACCTTGTATCTTCTCATGAGTGCTGTGATGTTTGATTCTTTTGCGGGTTGTCTATGTGATTGGTATTGTATAATGAGCTTTGGGTAGTAAGTTGCGGGTGACTTTAGTATATAGACTATAGAAAAAGACAGATATTATGGAATTTCTCAATGAACTCAATTTTAATGAATTAGGCACAAGCGGAGTGATCACACTGGTGCTAGTGGTGCTGACTATACTCGGATTTATCCGTGGTGCAGTGAAGCTCGTTTTTCTGCTATTCACTCTAGCAGGAGCAGGTTATGCAGCATATTGGGGTGCTGAGGTAGGTTTTATTCATGTACAAGAAAAGGTGCCGAATGCTCCAGCAATGCTAAGTGATGCGATAGCTGTGGTTTGCGGAATAGTGGCGTTTTATATTCTGTCTAAGATATTTGGGTTCTTCACTAATCCCTTTGAGGAGAGTAATTTTATTGCTCGGTTTGCCTTTGGTGTGCCGGCGGCTTTGATTAGTCTAGTGGCTGCTGCTGGTCTCGTATGGGGAAGTCTGATCTTCTTGAAGCAGAAGGGTGCTGAGAGTGAAATCCGTTATTGGATGAGTCAGGATGATACTGTGGAGGATGGGTATCTTTCGAGTTATCCTACTCTGGCTAGCTTGAAGCAGAAATTTGAAGATTCCTATCTAGGGAAGAAGGTGATGAATTTTTATAAGGTCGATGATAGTGACAAGCATAGTCTAGCTAAGCTCTTAGTCATCGCGAAGACATCTGAAGGCAAGGTCTCTGAACTCGCTCTGGATGAGAAGGTGAGAAATGTCCTTATGAATGAGAGGGTGGTAGAGCTGCTAAAGGATCCTGCTGTATTAAAGAAAATTTCAGAGAATAACTGCGAGGGTCTACTGGCAGATAAGAAGCTCCAGGAGGCTTTGAGGGATAAAGATCTAATGAGTGATCTGATGGAGATAGGTCATGAGCAACTGAAGTAACGGTGGGCGAAGAAAAAGTGGGCGCGGGTATTGACTCTCAGCCTGCTTTCTAATAACTAGGCACTAGAAATATCATGCCTAGAGAAGACTATATCGCCACTATCGGACTGGAAGTTCACTGCCAGATCACTGCAAAATCTAAAATGTTTTGCGGTTGTCTCGCTGGTTACGGACACGAGCCTAACACGAATGTTTGCCCAGTTTGCCTTGGTTTACCAGGAGCTTTGCCAGTGCTGAATAAGCATGCGATCGAGCAGACAGTACTCGCGGGGATGCTTCTAAACTGCCATACGCCTGAGGTTTCTAAGTGGGATAGAAAGAATTATTTCTATCCGGATATGCCGAAGAACTTCCAGTTATCACAGTCTGATATACCACTCTGTATTGGTGGAGGAGTTCCTATTTATGATTTGGCTTACCCTAAGGAAGTTCAGAAAAACATTCCTAACCCAGGTAAAGTGGTGGAGATGAACCGCATCCACCTTGAGGAAGATGTGGCGAAGTCCACGCATTTTGAAAATCATTCAACGATTGATTACAACCGTGCAGGTACGCCTCTCATGGAGATAGTGACTGAGCCGGATATAGATACAGCTGATGAGGCGTATGCGTTTTTGAAGTCACTGCAGCAAATTCTTATCTATGGTGGTATTTCTGATGCTGATATGGAAAAGGGGCAGATGCGCTGTGATGTGAATATTTCTGTGAGACCAGTAGGGACTGACGAGCTAGGTACGAAGTTAGAGGTGAAGAATCTTAACTCGATCACTGCTGTTAGAAAGTCTATTGAATTCGAGATCCAGCGTCAGTGTGATGAGTATGATCAGGGTATAGCTCAAAAGCAGGCGACGATCCGCTGGGATGATGCGATAGGTGAGACAGTGGTAATGAGAATCAAGGAAGATTCTGCGGACTATCGCTTTTTCCCTGAGCCAGACCTGCTTCCTGTCAGAACTGCGGACATCGTGGCGAAGATGCGTCCACTAGTGCCTGAGCTTCCACATGAGAAGCGTGAGAGGTTTGTAAAAGAGTACGCTGTGTCTGAATATGATGCTGGTGTACTGACGTCTGAGAAGCCACTTGCTGACTACTTCGAGGCTGCTGCGGAAGGCTCTAAGTCTGCTAAGAAGGTAGCGAACTGGGTGATCAATACTTTACTAGGTAAGCTGAATGAAACTGAGACTGGGATCGAAGAGAATCCAGTGCCGGCTGAGTCACTTACTTCTCTAGTCGACCTCGTGGAGGCTGGGACTATTTCTAATAATCAGGCGAAGGATGTATTTTCTGCGCTCTGGAATGCACCAGAGAAAGCACCAGCTGACATAGCTAAGTCTATGGGCTTTGAACCTGCGGATAACTCTGCAATCGAAGCTATTATCGATGAGGTGATCGCTGCGAATCCTGATAAGGTGGCAGAGATAACTGGCGGTAACCCGAAGATGGTGAACTGGCTAACAGGTCAGGTGATGAAGGCATCACAAGGAAAGGCGAATCCTAAGATGGTGACCGATAGCCTTAACGCTAAGCTAGGGCTTTAATTATATTCTAGCTAGCGGCTGCTTGGCGCATGTCTGCATCCGTATCTGTCTCATCGATGATTTCACCGGTGAGTTCCTCAATGATGTCCTCTAGGGTGATGATTCCATCTACGCCGCCAAATTCATCTCTAACAATAGCGAGGTGTTGGTGGCTTTTTTGAAACACGGGTAAAATCTCATCGGCAGTGTTATCGTAGTTCACCTCTATTGGGAGGTAGTCGTGCTCTTTGATTTTTTCGTTACCTTGACCTCTTACCATGGCGGTGAGCAGGCAGGTTTTCAGAACGACACCTAGTATTTCATCCCGAGATTTCCCAATGACGATGATGCGGCTGTGTTGAGACTCAATAACTTCATCGATAACATTTTGAATAGAAGCTTCACCTGCTATGCAGGTAAGAGAAATACGCGGTGTCATGAGTTGCCTAGCGGTCACGTCATGGAGCTGAAAAACGCCATGAATCATTTCCAGTTCATCGGCTTCTAGGATAGCCTCCTCATCACCAATGTGAGCCATGTAGTGGACTTCCTGTTCATCAGTAGATGGTGAGTGACTATCCTCTGCATGAAATGGCTTTGAGCTGCATTCGATGAGCCAGATGAGGGGAGTTAGTAGTTTAGTAAGAAAAAGCACAGGGCGTGCCGTAGCTAGAGAGATTTCTAGACTGTGCTTCTCGCCTGTAGTCATAGGGATAAACTCTGCAAAGATGATGACTGCTAGGGTGAGGGCTCCTGAGAAGATACCTGTCCAGAGATTATCAAAGATCTGGATGGCGAGCAGAGTGACGATCGTGGTGCCTCCCATATTAGTGATTTTATTTAAAATGACGAGCATAGACACTGGTCGGCTCATGCGCTCTCTAATCTGAAGTAGGCTGCTGATATTACGCTTCGCAGATTTACTGAGTGTTTCATCATCCGCCATTTTACGTACTCTCATGATGGGAGTGGAAAAGAGCGCGGCTTCAGTACATGAGAATATTGCGGAGAGGAGTATCACCAGGAGGGCTGCAATGAGTAATGTCGTCATAGTTAGTGTATCTATAATTTATAATACACGTAGATTATTCGGCTTTCAACTAAAAGAAATTATTGTGGCTATGATCTAATTTCATGGATCGACTCGGAGGTAAGTTTGTGCGTAGAGGGAAGATTTATTTGATATTAGACAAGCTCCGCCAAGTGGCGTTTTTCTCGTAAATCTTAAATTCTGATTTTTCTAACAGAAAATATGAAGCGCAGGTCAACTCGGAATGAGTTTGGTCTGATAAATGGGTCTATTCTCGATTGCTTTAGGTGTTTTTTATCTTGTTTGGCTGTGATTTTAGGGGGTAAACCCGCATTAGGAGGCTTAACGAACTAAGAAGGTGTAGCGATCCATGTTGTAGGTTAAATTACAAAAAGCATTGTGTTGTTTCGCTCTCTTCAGTCCTACTCGCCGAAAGAGGTCTGATCTCATGTATTTCATCCGACTAACTTTCTTGTTAAATTCTTTGTCTTCTTCACTCAAAGCATTGTTACGATAAGCTTTAAGCATCACGAAGTCTTCCAAGTCATTCTTTAGCATCATCTTTAGAATCGAGAAATCCTTCGAAAACTTGACTGTCATGCACACTCGCAGCAGTGAAGGCGAGTTTAGGGGGCGAGGTCGAGCTTACCTGTGCTTAGTGTAGTTTTACATGGTGGTAAGGTCTTGTTTCTATAGGCTTGACCAATCTGGTGAGTCATTTATTGCTAACTCTCATATGATAACGATCCAAGGTAAACTTCAGGAGAAGCTGGCGCAGGCTATTGCGACATTAGGAATAGATCTTCCTGAGGGATTTCAGGTAGGTGTGGCTATTTCTCAGGATCTGAGGTTTGGTGACTATCAGTCTAATGTGGCGATGATGCTGAAGAAGCATCTTGGGAAGAATCCACGTGAGATCGCTAGTGAGTTGTTAGAGAAAATGGGTCTCGGTGAGCTGGCTACGGCTGACATCGCGGGGCCTGGATTTATAAATTTCAAAGTAAATCAATCGGCATGGGCTGAGAAGGTGAATGAGCTGATAGGTGATGATAGACTGGGTGTGCCAGTGGTAGATGCTTCACAAAATATAGTGGTGGACTTCTCTGGTCCGAATGTAGCGAAGCCAATGCATGTGGGGCATATCCGCTCGACGATCATCGGCGATTCCCTCTCACGTGTGGCAAAATTTCTCGGCCATAATGTGACGACTGATAATCACATCGGTGACTGGGGGACGCAGTTTGGTATGATCATTTATGGCTGGAAGAATATGCTGGATGAGGCTGCTCTGGAGGCTCAGCCGCTACAGGAGCTCCTGCGTATCTACCGTGCGGTGACTGCGCTCTGTAAGGAGGACGAGTCTATCAAGGGTCTTTGTAAGGCTGAGCTGGTGAAACTACAGGGTGGTGATGCTGAGAATGCTGGGATCTGGGAGAAGTGCGTTGATGTTTCTAAGCTGGGGCTGAATGTGATCTATGATCGTCTGGATGTGAGCTTTGATCACTGGTATGGCGAGAGTTTCTATAATGAGATGCTGCCACCTCTGATGGAGGCGCTGCAGGCTGAAGGTCATGCTAGGGAGAGTAACGGGGCGCTCTGTGTCTTCTCTGGTGATGAGCTGGAGCCAAAGCAGGATCCTTTCAAGGAGAAGCGCGATGATGCGTGGTCTGACCTGCCGATGATCGTGCGTAAGGCAGATGGTGGCTATGGCTATGCGACGACGGATATAGCGACGGTGGACTTCCGTCTGAAGGAGTGGAAAGCGGATAAGATCTGGTATGTGGTGGATGCGCGTCAGGCGCTGCACTTTCGTCAGTTATTTGACATTTCAGCTCGCAGGGGCTGTGAGACGGAGATGGAGCATATCGCGTTTGGTACTATTTTAGGAAAAGATGGTAAGCCGCTGAAGACACGTGATGGTGATCTTCCTCAGCTTGGAGATGTGCTGGATGATGCGATAGCGCAGTCTCGCACGGTGATCGAGGAGAAGAGTAGTGATCTGCCTGATGAGGAAAAGGAGGCACTTGCCGAGGCCATTGGGATAGGTTCTGTGAAGTTCACTGAGCTTTCGCATAATCGTAACTCTGACTATGTCTTCGACCTAGAGAAGATGGTGGCTCTTCAGGGTGACACTGCTCCATACTTGCAGAATAGTTATGTTCGCTGTAAGTCTATCTTCCGTAAGCTTGAGGAGGAGGTAGACTTCTCCAGTGCGAGTGCTAAGATCACGGATGAAGGTGAGGTCTCTTTGACTCGTATGCTTGCACGCTATGGTGAAATTTTACCAAATGTGCTAGATGACTCACGTCCTAATATACTTGCGAGCTATTTATTAGAGTTGGCACGTAGTTTCCATAGTTTCTATGAAGCCTGTCCGGTGCTGAAGAGTGAAGGTGAGACACGTCTCACGCGTCTGATGCTTTGTGAGTTGTCCAGCCGAGTCTTGAAGCATGGTTTGAGTCTGCTGGGGATTAAGGCTCCAGACAGAATGTAGGGGTATTTTAGCGATATATTACGGCTAGATGATTGTTTAAAAATGTTTAGTCCTCATTTGATGTGCAATGTTGACTTGGCTTTTTTGTTACGTTATCTTAGTGAGATATATTTATGTCTAAAAATCGTTATCAAAATAAGGTCTTTATCGGAGCAGGGGAAACAGGAGGAGTCTATGAGGTGTTAGACTCTAAGCTTCAGCGACAGGTGGCGATGCGTAGATTTTTTGATAAATCTAACATTGGGGAGGTCACTGAAAATAGAGAAGAGTTCAGTATTGCAGCGCAACCGTTGACTGAACTGCAGCATACTAATCTGCTTAATGTATTTGACGTAGGAGTGGATGATGAAGGTGCTTATGTGGTTTCCCAGCATTTAGCTGGTAGACCTCTTCATGAGGAGGTGAGGAAAGGCGCTATGGCTCCATATGATGTTTCTGAATTTGCTAAGCAGATGTTAGATGTTTTTAGTTTTTTACATGATAAAGGCTACTGTCATGGAGCGCTTAATGCAGGGTCTATTATGATGACTCCAAGAGCTAGGGGTGGCCACCGAGCTATATTGATAGATATGGGGCTGGCGAGAATAGCTAAGCTTATTAAGGGAGGGGATGGCCCACTTTCTGTGATGGCGGATCACGTTATTTTAGCGCCTGAGTTATTTGATGGAGCAGTTCCTGATGAGCGCTCAGATCTTTATATGCTAGGTCAGCTATTTTATATGTGTTTAGCAGGCGGTCATCCATATGGCGGCTTAGAAGTGGATGAGGTAAAGAAGTTGCAGAAGGAAGGGTTGCTATCTATTAGGCAGTATAATTCTGCTGTTTCAGAGGAGTTTGATGACTGGTTGACAACGCTCACCCAGGCGGATCCAGCTGAACGTCCAGAGTCAGCTGTCGATGCGCTCAATGCCTTGCCAGATATCCAGCCTAGTAATGAAGTGCTATCCGCAAGAGTGCAGCAATATACTGATAGAGTAATGCAGGTAGCGGCTGCTACGAGTACTACTTCAGCAAAGCCAATCAAGTTTAACTCAGGTAAAATTCCTCTCAAGCCTCAATCGGCTCCAGTGCCTATCATGGCTCCAGGAAGGAAGGAGGAAACAAGCCGTGTGGCGACTACTATTCCACAGGCATATCAAAACGTACCTGGTGTACAGCCCCAGCCCCAGCAAGTGTCTCCTCAGGTCGAGACTTCATCTCAAGTGATTGCTCTGTCTGAAAAAAAGAACTCTTCTATAGGCTTGTTCATCACTCTGGGAGCGATAGTGTCGATAGTGTCGATAGTTGTTGTGATGGGTCTCTTATTGACAGTCGCAAATGATGAGGGTGCAAATGATGAGAAGGGTGGTGAGGTTTCTCGATTGGAGAGTATAAGAGAACAAAGCCAAGATTCAGAAGTAGTGGAGCCGATAGTTGGTTCTGGATCTAGCGAGCTGGCTGAGATCGTTGCTTACTTTGACGGCAGTAGTAACGAGCACCCGGGCTGGGTGAAAAGTTCTCCAAATCAACAGAGTTTGGTTCCAGTTCTGAAACGATGGTTATTAAGCGATAAAGAAGTAAATTACTCTACTAGTGTGAAACACCCTATCAAGACGAAGCTGAAAAAAATGTTCACAGAGGGATGGCGTATCACCTACCGAGTGCAGCCTTTTTCAGGGCCCCACATGATAGGGCTTTGTGTGCCTGCGGATAGTAATCCAGGATGGGGTGAAGGGCGCGTAGGCTTTGGGCTTGTACTTAAAATGGATAAAAAAAGAATGGTGATTTATTCATTTAACGGAAAAGATTTTACTGAAGGAAAGAGTAAAAAGAGTGAGTTTCGTATCCGTAGAGGTAAGAAGCGCTGGGTAAATTTAGTGATAGAGCAGAATGCGGAATCGGTTTCTGCTGAATATGTAGTTAAAATTGACGGAAAAGAAGTATTTAAAGATGTTCTGCTTAAGGATCCTCAGTTAGAAAATCAAGCGTACTGGGAAAATAGTTTATTTAGTTCTACATTGACGACGAAACATAAGGGGATCTGGTATATAGATAAGATCAACCTGGAGACGTTATAGTTTATAATATAGAGAGCTATCTATGAAATGAAGCGAGCTCCCACACAGTTGAGTTAACCTTATTTTGCTCTGTCGAATTTAAACTTCCCATAAAGTAAAATCTGTTTCATTGACTTTATAGAGCTCTTCGTTTTTAATGAATGGGTTGAAATAGCTATGTTAAAAGATCGATACGAAAATATTACTTTAATTAAGAAGGGGAGAACTGGCGGAGTCTATCAAGCCCTAGATAGTAAGCTTAAGCGTGAGGTGGCGATACGTCGTTTTTTTGACAAGCATGACGTTGGTGATGTGGTGTATTCTAAAGACAGATTTACGGAAGTAGCTCAGGCATTGACTAATCTTCAGCACCCTAACCTCATCAGAGTTTTTGATGTTGGAGTGGATGATGAAGGTGCTTATGTGGTTTCTCAATTACTCAAAGGTAAACCTCTTCATGAGGGAGTGGCAGAGGGTGCCATGCCTGCTGCTGAAGTAGTCGATGTGGCATACCAGTTGTTAGATGTCTTTAGTATGGCGCATGATAGTGGCTATTACCATGGAGCATTGACATCTGGATCTATTATGATGACTCCTCAGGCGCGAGGAGGCTATAGATATGTGGTGCTAGATATGGGGCTTTCAAGTCTGGCTCCACTCGTGAGAGGTAGAGATGCTGTTCTTGCTGTGATGGCGGATCAGGCTATTCTTGCACCTGAATTATTTGAGGGGGCAGCTGCGGATGCGAAATCAGATCTCTACATGCTAGGGCAGATTTTCTACATGTGCCTCGCTGGAGGTCACCCTTATGGTGGCTTAGGAGTACAAGAGGTAAAAGACAGGCACAAGGAAGGCCTTCCTCCGATAAGCCAATATAACCTCAATGTTCCGCAGGAGTTCGAAGAGTGGTTACTAAAGCTGATCGCTGTAGACCGCGATGAACGACTTGCTTCAGCTGTGGAGGCGATCGATTCATTACCATCAGTAACGTCAGCTCTCAAGCCGAGGCCCGAGCCGTCATTAGATGAAGTAAATGAGGGAGCATCTGCTATGGCTTTACCTCTTATCAATATAACAGGTGAACCAAGCAGTAACGCGTCTATGGCACCTGGTGTTAATTTAGAATCAGGTCCTGTGTCCACGACGGTTGTTCCTACCACATACGCTGTGCCAGTAGTGAATGCTCAAGAGGAGCAGAAGAGATTCCCCGTATTACTAGTCACGTTACTTTGTCTTTTGTTGTTAATACTAGCGGCAGGTGCCTTTTTTATAATGTCTCATAAGGAGGCGAGCGAGCCAGGGGATGAAGCTATTCCTTCTTTCTCTGAGCAAACTAAAGATAAAGATCCGTTCTTATCAGAATGATTACTCAGGATTGTGGACTCATTTACCTACCTTCGTCCATAGTGATGGCTCATTCATGAAATGACATGGAAATAGTCGCGTGAGACTTTTTCAGGAAGCCCTAAATAGTTGTCCCAAGTATTTGTCTGGAGTAAGGATTACTAGATTAGCCCGAATATTTCACGATAGGGTGTTTAGGATTGGTGCTGGTTCTTTAGCTTAGAGTTTAGGCTGCGTATCTGATGAATAGCTCCAATTGAGGGCGTTTTCATCCTTTTTAGGCACAGCTATCGCTACTCCCTCCAGTGTTTTTCTGGTGCCGGGGCAGCACCTTGGAGCTCAGCCACTCATCATCTGACGGTAAGCTTGGATGAACTGCTCCTGATAAGCATAGGCACTGCTTAAG
>CALJOJ010000079.1 GCA_937981665.1 uncultured Rubritalea sp. | reverse complement strand
CTTCTGGCCAGATCCGCAGCTACCCACGGGGGCCATTGCTAGGCATAGAGAATGGCCATGCCTTTGTGCTGCTCTACAATGGCATTCTGAGTGACCGTAGTGACCTCGGTGGTAATGTGCTCACCCAGCGCACGCTCGACTACCTGCGCGAAACCATAGACCACGATGGGCATATGACCGTCTTCGCAGCCCGTAATCGCTTCGCCAACAAACGCCTCCGTGAGCAAGGCATTACTTACAAGCAACTCCCGTATCGCATCGATGCCTAGATTCTAAATTTTAGCAATACTTCAGTATGAATAAAGAACTCATCCATAGCCTCACCAGTGACTTTGAAGCCCATTCTCAGCATACAGAGAGTGGTATAGAATTCTGGCTAGCGCGTGATCTACAGCACTTACTAGGCTACACGGAATGGCGGAATTTCAGCGAAGTCATTAACAAAGCGAAAACTGCCTGTGAAGTAAGTGATCACAGCATTTCTGACCATTTTGTTGACGTCAACAAAATGGTCAAGCTCGGCTCTGGCAGCACACGAGAAGTGGATGATATCATGCTCACTCGCTACGCATGCTATCTACTAGCTCAAAATGGCGACTCTAAAAAAGCCCCTATTGCCTTTGCTCAGACCTACTTCGCCATGCAGACCCGCAAGGCAGAACTCATCGAGCAACACCTGCTCGAAACGGAACGGGTGCAAGCCAGAGAAAAACTCAAGCAAACCGAAAAAGAACTCTCTGAAACCATCCATCAACTCACTGGTGGCGGCCAAAATTTCGCCTTAATTCGGAGTAAAGGTGATCATGCCCTATACGGCAGAAGCACTCAAGCAATGAAAGAAAAATGGAACGTGCCAGAGAAGAAGCCACTCTCAGACTTCGCCCCCACCATCATCTTAAAAGCAAAAGACTTTGCCACAGAAATCACCATTCACAATGCCCGTGCAAAGGAGATGCAAACAGAAGGACAAATCTCTCAGGAACACGTCACTAATAATCAAGCGGTAAGAGACACCCTCATCGACCGAGGTATCACCCCAGAAAACCTTATCCCAGAGGAAGATGCCGCAAAGGTGAAGCGCCGACTCGACTCCACCGTTAAAAAATCACTCAAAAAACCTGATTCACTAGATCAATAGGCAGAAGAGTTCCATCTTCTCTTCCACCATTCACTCAATATTTTTCCACGTTCCTATGTTTCTCAAAGACTACCAAGCCATGCTGCTAGACGACTACAGTGATTACCTCCGCCAAGCCAAAGAACTAGGCTCTGCGTCTCTTGCTTATCAACAAAGTGTGCAAGAATGGAAAAATCTCACCTTTAAACCTCCCTACTACCCACTTCCTGGTGCGGAAGAGGTTCCTTACGTCTGTCTACGCGTGCCTACAGGTGGCGGAAAAACATTTCTCGCAGCGCATTCTATAGAGATGGTGCACCAGCACTACCGCCATGCAGATACCATGCTCACCATCTGGCTGGTGCCTACGGATGCTATCCGCGTCCAGACTCTCCGTATTCTGAAAAATAGAGATCATCCACTTACTCAGAGTTTACGCCGAGCCATCGGTGACTTAGAAGTTCTTGATACTACTGAAGCCCTCTACGTCTCACGCCCTACGCTAGACACATGTCATACGATCATCGTAGCTACCATGCAGAGCTTCAAACGTGATGACACCAGCGGACTGAAGGTATTCAAAGAGAATGGCCATCTGATGGATCATTTCCACCCTAACATTCCCAAAGAATTAAAGGGTAATCATTCCCTTGTGGATGTGTTACGCCTTCGCACCCCATTCATCATTGTCGATGAAGCGCACAATCAAGGCACACCTCTAGCACTCAGTAGTCTGGCTGAATTTAACCCCTGTGCGGTTCTAGAACTCACAGCGACACCTGACCGTAACCACAACCCTAGTAATGTGCTACGCTCCGTTTCCGCATCACAGCTTCAGGCTGAAGACATGCTAAAACTACCCTTAGAGCTGAGCGTGCACAGTGACTGGCAAATCGTTCTACGCGATGCCCTCAGTAGACGTGCCCAACTTGAAGAAACGGCATTAGAAGAGAAAAAACTCACTGGTGAATACATCCGCCCCGTACTCTTTATCCAAGCGGAGAAAAAGAAACAAGGTCAGGAAAAAATGATCCCAGAAGTCGTGAAGCAACGTCTCATTGACGACTATAAAATAGCAGAAAATGACATTGCCATCTGCATCGGTGGAGTAGATGAAATCGGCGAACGCCAGATGGAAGACGCTGACTTTCCAAGAGTGATTATCACGGTGGACAAATTACGTGAAGGCTGGGATTGCCCGTTCGCCTATGTCATGATGACATTCCGTGGCACTACCTCAAAGACAGCTGTAGAGCAAGTCGTAGGACGCGTGCTCCGTATGCCACACGTGAAGCGTAAACAGCATGAGGCTCTTAACCGCGCTTACTGTTACGCCTGTTCACTAGATTTCGCAGATGTGGTGCGTGGACTGAAAGACGGACTAGTAGAAAGCGGCTTTGAGCGTATGGATGTGAAAGCTCTCATTCATATTACAGACTCAGGAAGTGCAGAAGACGAGGACATCTTTGATCTTCAAGAAGAAACAGCAGTCTCGCTACCAAGAAAGGAAGACGGAACTATAGTCGCTCCATCGTTCAAAGACTTTACCAAAACTCAGCAGGAAAAAGTCGAACTATCCCCAGAGAATGGCACGGTCATTTTCAAAGGAAAACCTAGCCCTGCACTACAAAAACAAGTCACCAAAGCCATCGAAGACGCAGGAGGAAAAGATGCTAGCGAAATCTTCAAGCTGGACATGGAACAGGAACTAGCACCTAGAACTAAGGGAAAATCACCCAATGACTTCCCAGCACGTAAAGGCGAGATCTTCGAGGTGCCGAGACTAATGCTACGCCAAGGCACATGGTATGACGAATTTGAAGAAAGTCACCTACTCCATGGTGAATGGACATTAAGTGATGATTTTGACTACGTGCTCAGTGAAGATGAATTTAGCACCAAGGCAGAAGATCTAAAAAACTTTCGCTTTGATGTCACGCGAGGGAAGGTTCAGTATTCGTTCTACGAGCAACAGGAACAAGAACTTTTACTCAACCAGCGTGAAGGTGGCTGGGGTAAACTTGATCTAGTAAACTGGCTCGATTGGAACGTAGACTTTCAATACGCTGATCAACCAGACAAGCAAGCGTGGCTTAATCGCATGTTGGATGAATTGATTACAAAAAGGGATGTTGATGTTGAGACTCTAGCTTATCGTAAGTTCCGACTACGCCAATCCATTCAGCAGAAGTTGGTCAAAGGTCTTAAAAATGTTCAGCAGAAAACTTTTACTCATTTATTTGCTGAAGAAGATGCATTCGAGGTTCCAGGAGGTGAGCATTGCCTCCGCTTTATGGAAGGCCAATACGGCTATAATAACGCCTACTCTGGTCGTTACATATTCGAAAAACACTTCTTCCCTGTTGTAGGAGACCTTAAGAGTAAAGGTGAAGAATTCGACTGTGCCTGCCGAATAGACCAACATCCGGAAGTAGAATATTGGGTGCGCAATGTCGAAAAACAACCTAACGCATTCTGGCTACAAACTTCAGGACAACGCTTCTACCCAGACTTCGTGGTGAAACTAAAATCAGGAAAAATCATCGTCATCGAATACAAAGGCGCACACTTAGTTACAGACTCAAAAGAAAAGAACGATATTGGCAAGCTCTGGGAACGCCGCAGTGAAGGAAGCTGTGTATTCAGCATGGTGGCTGACAAAGATTGGTCATTCTTAGCAGCTTCGCTGACTAACTAACAGACCTCAATATAACAACTGAACCTCACCTTTATCCCAAATGGGGAAGATTCAATTCATCACTCTTGGGATCATTTCTGATTTCATTCATGTTGATCATCACATTTATCATATTCAATCCACTTTTTGCTGTGAAATGCTATCAAATTAGGTTTATTTCGCGGTCACAGCATTATGTCTATTAAGCTCACAAGAAACTTCTCCATCATCGCCCACATTGACCACGGTAAAACGACACTATCTGACCGTCTGTTAGAGTTCACTCAGACCGTAGCCGAGCGTGATGCTCAGGACCAATTACTCGACGCCATGGATCTAGAGCGTGAGCGTGGCATCACGATCAAGTCCCACCCGGTGACTATGTTCTACAAGGCAAAAGATGGCATCCGCTATCAGCTAAATTTCCTAGACACCCCTGGTCACGTAGACTTCTCCTATGAAGTGTCCCGTTCTCTTGCTGCTTGCGAAGGCGCTATCCTCATCGTCGATGCTGCTCAGGGAGTAGAGGCCCAGACACTGGCTAACCTTCACTTGGCTAATGAACAGGAACTCATCATTGTCCCTGTCATCAACAAGATCGACCTCCCTTCTGCTGACTTACCTAAGGTGCACAAGCAGCTCGAAGACATCGTCTGCATCCCATCAGAAGACGCTATCCCTGCGTCGGCTAAAAACGGTATCGGCATCGAAGACATACTTGAAGCTATCGTAGAACGTGTACCTGCTCCTACTGAAGATCCAGACCAGATCCTCAGAGCATCTGTGTTTGACTCTATTTATGATAACTTCCGTGGCGTAGTTTCCTACGTCCGCGTGATGGATGGTCATATCGAAAAAGGCATGCGCATCAAACTTTTCCACACACCGAAGACTTACGAAGTGAAAGAAGTGGGTGTATTTACTCCTAAGATGACCAAGCGTGATAGCCTACAAGCTGGTGACGTAGGCTACGTGATAGCGAATATGAAGTCATCCGCTGATGTGAAAATCGGTGATACCATCACTAATAACGCAAACCCTTGCGCTGAGCCGCTCCCAGGATTCAAGGAAATTCAGCCAATGGTATTCTCTGGAATTTACCCAGTAGACACATCTGACTTCGAGGCACTCAAGCTCGCTATGGGTAAACTTCAGATCAATGATGCAGCCTTCACATGGCAGGCAGAATCTTCCGTAGCTCTAGGCTTTGGCTTCCGTTGCGGCTTCCTCGGACTCCTCCATATGGAAATCATCCAAGAACGTCTCCGCCGTGAGTTCGGCATGGATATCATTTCTACCTATCCATCGGTAATCTACGAAGTAACTCAGAATAATGGAGATGAAATCATCGTGGATAATCCATGCATGCTTCCAGATACCCAGATCATCCAAGAGATCCGCGAGCCGATGGTACGCGTCTACCTCATGACACCAGCTGACTACATCGGTGACATGATGAAGCTCATCATGGAAAAGCGTGGCAACATGGAAAACACGGAGACTATCGACGACCTACGCGTGATGCTCACTTGTAGACTTCCACTCTCAGAGATCCTCGTGGACTTCAACGATAGGCTCAAGTCAATGACCCGTGGTTACGGATCTATGGACTACGAGCACGATGGCTACAGAGCTGAAAAGATGGTCAAGATGGACATCATGATCGCCGGTGAGCCAGTAGACGCATTCTCCTCTATCGTTCACCGTGATAAGGCTGAGTACTATGGCCGTCACCTCTGTAAGAAACTTAAGGAAGTCATCCCTAAGCAGCTCTTCGTAGTAGCTATCCAGGCGGCTATTGGCGGCAAGATCATCGCTCGTGAGTCTATCTCCGCGATGAGTAAGAACGTAACAGCCAAATGTTACGGTGGTGATATCTCTCGTAAGCGCAAGCTCCTAGAGAAACAGAAAAAAGGAAAGGCGAAGATGAAAGCGATCGGTAAAGTCAACATCCCACAAGATGCATTTATCAAAGTGCTTAAGAACGATTAGTAAGCATTT
>CALJOJ010000078.1 GCA_937981665.1 uncultured Rubritalea sp. | reverse complement strand
AAAAAACACCAAGCCTCATAGAGACTTGGTGTTTTGAAATTTATTAGTTGGTTAGAAGCATCGGGATTAGCCGATGATCTTGATTACCAACGGAAGTGAGCGAATGCACGGTTAGCCTGAGCCATCTTGTGCATGTCATCTCTCTTTCTTACTGCTGAACCTTGGTTGTTCGCTGCGTCTTTGATTTCGTTCGATAGGGCTTTGTGCATTGGCACTCCCTTTTTGTTACGAGCGAATGTTACGAGCCAACGCATAGCGAGTGACTCTGAACGTGCTGGTGCGACTTCGAGTGGTACCTGGTATGTAGCACCACCTACACGGCGAGACTTAACCTCTACGCGTGGCTTTGAGTTCTCGATAGCACGTGTGATGACCTCAAGTGGGTCAACTGTGTCAGTGCCTTCATTTGCTTGCTCGATTGCGTTATAGACAATCTTCTCCGCAATGGAGCGCTTACCGTCCTTCATGACCTTGCTAATAAGTGTACCTACTAACTGGCTGTCGTAACGTGGATCACGGCGATCCTTCTTTGCATTTACTGCTCTTCTGCGAGACATAGTATTAAATGATTATTGATTAAAATGATTGAAAAATTTAAGTGAACTTAAGATTACTTCTTAGGTCTCTTAGCACCGTACTTAGAACGAGATTGCTTACGTCCGTCTACTCCGAGTGTATCAAGAGCACCGCGAACGATGTGGTAACGAACACCTGGCAGATCCTTCACTCTTCCACCACGGACTAGCACGATGCTGTGCTCCTGGAGGTTGTGACCTTCACCACCGATGTAGGCGATTACTTCTTCACCGTTAGTGAGGCGAACTTTAGCTACTTTACGTAGAGCTGAGTTCGGCTTCTTAGGAGTACGAGTCATTACCTGAAGGCAGACTCCGCGTCTTTGTGGGCAGTTGTTAAGAGCGCGTGACTTAGACTTTGATTCTGGAGTCTTGCGGCCTTTACGAACAAGTTGATTAATGGTTGGCATATAGCTTATTTGTGTTGGGGTCTGTCTGATGGTTAAAATTTTATAGGGCCTTCCTATAAAGCTTAGATTATCCTACTCGCTCCCATTATTAATATGGATTAATAGAGTCTCTTCCTGCGCGAGACTCGGGGTGGGCGGTCAAAGTACTCAGATAACACTGACTGACAAGCCCTATTTTTAAAATTACTAAGAAAATGCATAAAAAACTATCTAACTTAGCTATATTTAAATAAAATTTCCGGATTTGCAGCCTAAACCTACTTGGGAGAGTTTATAAAATCACTAAACTGCTTAAGCGATCTTAAGCTTAGTCTAGACCTCGGACTTTTTTTCACGCTCGTTTCCTCTCGTTTCGCTCAGCACTTATCTCTTGCATCTTGTGATCTAGGCTTTAATAAACCACGTATGTCTGAAATTTATAACGCTGACCTCCTGGCAGTAGATCTTGCATCCATGGATGACAGGATAGCTACACTCAGGAGGTATCTTTGACGTCCCTAAGCTCACTCATGAGCTGGAGGAACTAGACCAGCATATGCTGGCTCCAGACTTTTGGGAGGATCCTAAGCAGGCGCAGGTTACTGTTGAGAAGGCAAATATCATCAAACGTAGATTGCATCCATTTCTGAATCTTGAACAGCGTACGGCGGATCTAGCTGAGCTGATAGAGCTCGCGAAGGAATACGAGGATGCAGGCTCCGCAGAGGAAGCGGCAGCGGAATACAGCATGATCAATGTTGAACTGGATAAGTTCGAGCTGATCACCCTATTAGATAAGCCTAACGATGCTTCTAGTTGCTACCTAACGATTAACTCTGGTGCTGGCGGGACTGAGGCTTGTGACTGGGCTGAGATGCTGATGCGCATGTACACTCGATGGGCTGAAGGTAAGGGCTATAAGATATCATCCGTGGACTATAAGGGTGGTGACATCACGGGGATCAGTGCAGCTACTGTGAAGATAGAAGGTGAATACGCCTACGGTTATCTCAAGGGTGAGCGCGGTGTTCACAGGCTGGTGCGTATTTCACCATTTGACTCTGCTGGTAAGCGGCACACTACATTCACCTCTATAGACATCACGCCTGAGATGGATGAGAGCATAGAGATAGAGATAAATCCCGCTGACCTAGATATCCAGACTGCTCGCTCAGGCGGTGCTGGTGGACAGAACGTGAACAAGGTAGAGACGGCTGTTATTTTAAAACATAAGCCAACCGGCATCATGATCCGCTGTACCCAAGAGCGCTCTCAGCTGCGCAATCGCGAGGTCGCCATGCAGATGCTGAAGGCGAAACTCTACCAGATAGAGGAAGAGAAGCAGAAGGCTGAGTCCGAGCGCGCTTATGGTGAGAAGGGTGACATCGGCTGGGGTAGTCAGATCCGTTCCTATGTGTTCCAGCCTTATCAGATGATCAAGGATCTACGCACAGGCTTCGAAAGCGGGAATATCCAAAACGTCATGGACGGCGAAATCGATGGCTTTATCGAGGCTCAGCTAAAGGGCGAGACCAAATCTAAATAAGCGTAGTTAGCGTCTTCTAGACTACTCATATCACGATAATAAAACCCCAATAATATGATGACTTATACAGCAGACAAAGACAGATACGACGGCAGAATGAACTACAGGCGCTGTGGTAAGAGCGGGCTCAAGCTACCAGAGATCTCATTGGGATTCTGGCATAACTTCGGCGACATTGATGATCTAGGAGAAGCACGTGCTATCATGCATCGCGCCTTTGATGCTGGGGTCACTCACTTTGACTTTGCTAATAACTACGGCCCGCCTCCGGGGTCTGCCGAGACTAACGCCGGTGCTATTCTCAAACAAGATTTCAGCCAACACCGCGATGAGCTTACTATCTCTACTAAGGCCGGCTACCACATGTGGGACGGACCTTATGGTGAGTGGGGCTCACGGAAATATATATTGTCCTCACTGGACCAGTCACTAAATAGGCTTCAGCTTGACTACGTAGACATTTTCTACCATCACAGACCAGATCCAGACACACCATTAGAAGAGTCTATGGGAGCACTCGCTACTGCCGTGATTAGCGGTCGAGCACTCTATGCTGGCATTTCTAACTACCCAGCAGAACTCGCGGTAAAGGCCTTCAAGATCCTCCGCGATATGGGCGTGCCATGCCTCATTCACCAGCCGCGCTATTCACTCTTAGACCGCTGGATAGAAGACGGTCTTACTGACACACTCATCGAAGAAGGCGTAGGATGCATCACATTCTCACCACTTGCCCAAGGTCTGCTCACAGATCGCTACCTCAAGGGGGTTCCAGAAAATTCTCGCGCAGCGAAAGAGTCTGGGTTCCTTCAGAGATCAGAAGTCGAGCAAGAGATCAGCAAAGTCATCGCACTCAACGAGATAGCGCAAGAGCGAGGCGAAAGCATAGCTACTATGGCGCTAGCCTGGACACTACATCACCCAGCAGTGACCTCCACACTCATCGGAGCCAGCAGCGTGAAGCAGCTGGAAGAGAACCTCCAGGCACTAAAAAGCCCAGCCTTTTCCAAAGCTGAGCTGTTAAAGATAGATCAAGCGCTTAAGGGATAATAATCCCTGTCGACCTATTTTATCCGGTTAGTACTAGGAAGCTAGTGCTAGTCGATGAACTTGATCGTACCCGCCTTCGATGGGTCTTCACCACGAGCCATCGCCTCATGCTGTGCATCAGTACAAGCACTATCAGTAGGTGCATCTGCTTCAGAGGCGTCTGCTTTAAGAAGACCTTGCTCGACCATCCACTGCTCTACTTCCTCACCAGAGACATCGGCGAGCATGGTACCATTTACCTCTACACATGGGCTCAGTGGCTGACCACTCTTCTGCTCCATCTCCCAGCGGAAGGCAGGGTTTTTGATAATGTCTTTCTCTTCGAACTCGAGATCATACTTACGCATGACTGCACGTACTCCCTCACTCCATCCACAAAATGTTTTCACATACGCTACTATCTTGATATCTTGACTCATAATTTTTCTATTTGTTGGTTGATTTCTGTTGCTACCTTTACCCAGAGTTTTACGAAATGCAACTAGGATGCATCGATTTCCGAGCGAGGTTATTCACAAATTGACAAAAAATAGCTAAAAACTTAAAAATTAGTAAAAAACAATTTGCAATTCATCTCAAAAGGCGATAGCTCTTCGCCCCGCAACTGCACGTTATTGTGCATTTATCTAAAAATTTTAATAACTACAAGACGATGAACATCATCAATAAGATCGAGCAAGAGCAGCTCAAAGACGACGTAACAGACTTCAACGTAGGCGACACAGTTGTTGTGCACGCTCGTGTTGTAGAAGGTGGCAAAGAGCGTATCCAGCTTTTCTCTGGACTCTGCATCGGCCGTAAAGGATCTGGTGTAAATGCTTCATTCACAGTTCGTAAGATTTCTTATGGTGAAGGTGTTGAGCGTGTATTCCCAGTGCACACTCCACGTATCGCTAAGATCGAAGTTACTGCTCGCGGTAAAGTTCGTCGTGCTAAGCTTAACTACCTCCGCGACCGTGTTGGTAAGAGCGCACTGAAAGTAAAAGCTGCTGAGTAATACTCGCACTTTTCATCAATAGATTTTATAAGATTGGCATCCTGTTATAGGATGCCAATTTTTTTTGGCTCTCATCACTTTAAAAAACCTTCTGTTCATCCAGCAGGTTTGTGATAATTTTCACCCACATGAGAGTCCCTTGGTATATCTATATCCCGCTACCTATCATCGTCACCTGCGTGGCGCTCTATCTGTTTGTCAAAGATGCAGATAGCGTCAGCCCACCGAGCCCAGAGGCCGTTCATAACTCTGTAGAGCTGTGGAAGACTGGCTACCCCATCTCAGAAGAAACCATTCAGAAGGTAAGAGACAACAACCAAGCTGATGCCCCTGTGGAAATAATACAAACACCTGAGCCTGAGCTAGAACTTACACCGGAGCTAGTCGTTGATATATCAGAGATCAATCTCCATGAGTCCTCCCCCGCCCTAAATGCACTAGTTGATGCAAGCTATAGTGCTGCTCAGCTCATCAAGTACAGTGAGCAGATGATGCTCAAGGAACGCGCTCAGCCAGCTCGCATAGCCTTCGAGCGCGTCATTGATAGCGCTAAGGACGCTACTGCTGAGGATAGGAAATTCGCAGCTTCGTACATTAGAAATCTTGCCAAGAAGACACCATTATGGAATCCAGATCCCACCACGCGTAAGGCACTAGAAATTAATATTTCTCTAAATAAAATATACCAAGACCAGTCTGAAAAAATAATCACCATGCTCCAAGATACAGTGATCAATGCTTCGGATGGAACCGTCATCGCTAAGGTGAACATCACTGCTATCAAAATAGCCGAAGTCACTGATGAAAATAAAGACACCCCAACCCAATCATCTCTTAGCATTAGTAAAGACACCCCACTAGTCACCTTCAGCATCACGCAAGCCGCTGATCTCGATAGCAAGATCCCGGCCGCACTCTACTACGCTGTAAGAAGTAAAAATAACCTCGTACAGAAACACACCACCCTTCCGAAACGGCCGAATGACATTTCTGCACTAGATGCACTGCACACCTACATCACCCGCTTCGCTTGGGTAAATGCTGCCACTCCCGTTTCTCAGCCAGCTACTCAAAAAACACCACCCACATCAGGCTCTTCCGAATAATTCACTACTATGAAATTTCCTAACACCACCGCCTCCATCCACACACTTGATAACGGGCTCCGTGTCATTTTAGACGCAGATACCGCAGCACCAGTCATCTCTACCCAGATCTGGGTAGCTACTGGCAGCATCCATGAGGGAGACTACATGGGCGCGGGCATCTCTCATCTGTTAGAGCACATGGTTTTCAAGGGCACCAAGTCATACACTGGTGAAGAGCTCTCACAGACCGTCCAGGCCGCTGGTGGACAATGGAATGCTTACACTACTTTTGACCGAACCGTCTACTACATTGACGGCCCTGCGGAGAGCACAGAGACCTTTCTCAAGACTCTAACAGAAATGGTATTTCTCCCTAGCTTCCCAGAAGATGAGTATGAAAAAGAAAAGGACGTGATCCGCCGCGAGATAGACATGGGGCTCGATGATGCAGACAGCGCAGCTAGCAGATTACTCTTCTCCACAGCCCTCGCTGACGATGGTAGAGCGCAGCCAGTCATCGGCCATCTCGAACTTTTTAATCAGATCTACCACGCAGACATGGTCGGCTACCACCGAGATCGCTACACCACAGAAAATGCCTTCATCTCCATCTCTGGTGACTTTGAAATAGAGCAAATGTTAGAGACTCTCAATACTCTAACAAAAGACATTAAGCGTAGCTTCACTAAGTCAGCTACTCCAGCACTCCAGCCGAAACAGCTCGGCCAGCGTAAAGCTGCAGACACCTTTTCTATACCAGCGACCAAGCTAAACATGGCGTGGCAAACCGTTGGTCTTGATCACCCAGATTCCGCAGCGCTAGACCTCCTCTCCTCCATTCTTGGTGGCGGTAGATCATCTAGACTCTACCAGAGCATCCGTGAGAAGCAGAACCTCTGTCACCACATAGGATCTTGGAGCTGGATCACCCCACAGAGCCCAGGTCTCTTCGCGGTCAGTGCAGAAGTAGAGACAGATAAAGTACCAGCTCTCCAGACAGCCATCTTTAATGAGATAAATTCTCTCGGCCAAGCGCAGCTAGAAGACGAGCTCAACAAGGCAAAACGCATGAGCCTTTCCTCACAGTTTGGCACACTAACCACTGCTTCGGGTAGAGCCTCAGACCTAGCTTCGAACTGGCATGAAGCCAGAAACTTAAATTTCACAAGCGACTACCTTAAGCGCGTCAATGAGGTCAACGAAGCCGACATCCGCCGTGTCCTAAAGACCTATCTGTTAGATGACTCACTACTCACCATCACGACACTAGATCCGAAGGAAGAAAATGAGAAGCCAGACTCTAACAAAACGCCTAGTGTTCGTAAAAAGTCTAACAGCAGAGAAATAACAGAGCACAAGCTTTCTAATGGGCTCACTCTCCTAGTCTGTCCAGATCACCGCACCCCGACCGTCTCTATCCAGTCCGCCATCCGCGCTGGAATGCCGAGTGAGACAGTCAGCTCAGCAGGTGTCTCCACCTTACTTTCTACACTTCTAACAAAAGGCACCAAATCACGAAGTGGTGAAGAAATGGCTACGACACTTGAGTCACTGGGTGCACAAGTTTCTGCCTCTGGCGGGAATAACACCTCTCTCATGTCTGCTTCTTGCCTCACACCAGATCTTGAGACCGTCCTAGACGCCTTTGCAGAGACATTTAGCGCACCAGCATTACATCAAGAAAACATAGACCACGAGCGTAACACCCAGATAACCGCACTCAAGGAACAAGACGAAGAACCGGTCAGTCTCGCACTACGCACACTCAAGCAGTCACTCTATGGCGACTCTGGCTACGGGATCAACAGACTCGGAACCGAGCAGTCTCTAACAGAAATTTCCAGACTCAGCTTGCACGCCCATCACTCACTTCACTACAACGGATCTAACAGCTCAGTCGCTATCTTCGGTGACATAGATACAGAGAACATCGTGGAGCTCGCTGAAAAGCATTTCTCTTGCATTCCTCAAGGAGAAAAATTCATCTACCCTGAGCAGAGCGTCAGCCAAGGCACAGAGACTAATCTCACCCTCGATAAGCAACAAGCTATCCTCACCCTCGGCTACCAAGGCACTGCAGTTGGGGATAGGCATCAGTATGCACTAGACCTCATCCACGCCTGGTGCGCAGACATGGCTGGCCCACTCTTTACCCGTATTCGTGAAGAGCTAGGCCTCGCCTACTTCTGCTCTGCCACTCAGTTCCACGGGACGAACACCGGCTTCTTCGGCTTCTATCTTGGCACCTCACCAGAGCAGCTTGATCAGGCGCGAACCGAGCTTACCAATACCATCGATGATATCGCCACTAACGGCATGACCGATAGTATCCTTAAGAACGTGAAGATCTCCTGGTTAGCCAAACAAGCACTCGCCAACCAGAGCAACGGTACCATGGCTCAGCTCTGCGCAGTAGACACAGCCCTAGACCTCTCACCACTCCACCACCGCGATACCGCAGAGAATGTCAAAGCCGTCACCACCGCAGACATCAAAGCCGCAGCCCAACACTTCTTCGGTAATAACAAGCCAACTACGGTCACGGTAAGACCATAGAGCAGCCTCGCTTAATGATACTCCCACCATCCATAGCCCAGCATGAATCCCATATCGAGTAAATCCCGCAAACAAGGTTAGACAAGGTTACGGATAGGTTACGCTACGGGATACTATTAGCTCCGAATGGAGCGACGTGATACCAGCATAGGCTGAAGCTCGCCAAAGGCGATCGTAAGCCTATGTAAAAAGTCATAAACAAACATGAGGTCTGAAAGACCGATGTGATAGAACTCACCCCCAGACATACTCCTCATCAAACCCCACTCCATACTGTTTCAAAATCTTCCGATACTCCTCTTGGAAGCTAAACTTCTTATGATGCTCCTCTTGGTTCTCAATATAGTTTATTAGCGCATCTAAATTTGACCCGCTCACAGAAAAAGCCCCATACCCTTCCTGCCATGCAAAATCCTTCAACTCTGGAGCCACACTATTCAGCCATTTTGATGTTCCTGTTTTTGTCCCAGAGATAAATTCAGAAATGGTAATCGTCCGTGACAGGCGAACCGCCAGATGGACATGATCTTCAATTCCTCCAACACGGTAGCATTCACAACCTAGGTCTCGGATAGATTCTGCTAAATATGGGTATAGACGCTCGCGGATATCTTTACTTAACCATGGCTTACGATGCTTGGTGCTGAATATGAAGTGCTGAATGTTTAGGGAGAGAGACTGAGGCATGATCAAGCATCCTATCACATCGGTCCTTCAGACCTCAACTCTATTCTGGATACCGGACATAGGCTTACGATCGCCTGTAGCGAGCTTCAGCCTATGCTGGTATCATGCCGCTCCGTTCGGAGCTACACTTGAAACCTCCTAAACAACTAGTCACCTGACTGCACTGATGAAAGCCAAGCGTATCATACGAAACCACTCCTCTGTAACGATACCTATTACCTATAGGCAGCGGTATCCTGCATGCCCCGCGAAGCCTTACCTCTAGAAGAAAGCTTACTTCTCGGTCAGCTCACCGTCTTCGTA
Organism: uncultured Rubritalea sp.; assembly: GCA_937981665.1. Taxonomy (GTDB): domain Bacteria; phylum Verrucomicrobiota; class Verrucomicrobiia; order Verrucomicrobiales; family Akkermansiaceae; genus Rubritalea. The sequence goes on along the minus strand of CALJOJ010000078.1, from coordinate 4,133 downwards.
CGCTTTAATGAGTCCCTCCAAGGCATTAATCTGCTCTTGAAGCTTAAGCCCCTCTTCAGTGTCTTTCACTAGACGCGGCTCTTTATAGGTGCGGATATCTCGCATAGTAGGAATGATATCCTCACCAGTCCTAACGACTGACACGGGATCTCTAAAGCCATGATGCTCCGCTAGCTGATCCCCCTCTGGACCTAGTATAAGTGTGTAACCCCTATCTCCATAAGATTCAGAAAATGCACCGTCGATGGTGACGGCATTGCCACCACGCTTGACTGGGTCTTCTCCCTTTTCCACCTTCACAGGCACGTGACCATTCACGATGAGCCCATCCTCAGGCACGCCCATTTGCTGACATACCGTATCACAGAAGCCTTTATCATGGAGCATCTCAAAGTAAGGATTTCTAATCTCTTTAGAAGCCTCCTGTTCCGCAATAAAGTAACTCTCAAAGGTCGCCATTCTATCTTTACCAAACAGCGGTGAAATAGGACCAGCCCAGAGATAATAGAACCAGTCCTTGTCTGGCTGCTCAGCATCAGAACCTTTTCTAAATGCTCTCTTGAGAACCTTATCTAGCGCTTTAAACTGCTCCACCCCGCGGTACTCTTTACCATCTATCTCTAACGGTAAATAGTCACCCTCTTCATCTACTGCGAGACAAGCATGGAAGATACAAGTACGGTCGCGCACCATCGACATCTTACCCTTCTCAGTGACCCAGGTCATCTGTTCCCATAGTCTACATGAACTCACAAATGACTCAGCAAGACGCTCCATGCAATGCCGCTCTTCTTCAGAAAGAGTATTAGGCTCCTCCGGATCTACAGTTGGGAAATGAGTATCCTTGAGCTGGTATTCCTCACCCTTTACCTCTATCGTCCCACGCGTATAGTCTATACGTTTAAGCACATTCCGGTCGTCCATTTTCCACTCTGGATGACGCTCTACCATCTGCCCTTCTAGCTTAAACTGAATAATGCTAATTGCCTTCTGCATGCGTGAGATTAACAACTCGCTTCGCTCACCAGCACGCTTCGGCTTGAAATTCTCTGCTGGATCATCTCCATACACAGACTCCGCAAGGTGCTCTAGAGGCTTCGTGGTGATCCCGTAACCTTCCTCTAACTGAAACATGCGACGGTAGCGTAATGACACTCGCATCACAATAGCGATCAGTGCCTCATGTCCTAGACAGGCACCCATCCAGCTTACATCATGATTTCCCCAAACTAGGGAAACATTACTTTGATACATTAGGTAGTCGATCACCCAGTCCAGTCTCGCCCCACGGTCTCCTAAATCACCTGCTACTACGAGCTCATCTACAGTAAGATTTCTTACAAACCTAGAAGCAGCTCTCACCGCTAGCACATCCATCTTTCGCTTCACCAGCTCACGCACCTGAGTAGTCAGGAAAACTTCATGATGTCCATCTGCAGGAAAATTTAACAACACCTCAAACAACTCACGAAATTCCTTAGGAGCGTGATGACGTACTTCCTTGCGCCGCTTCGTACGGAGCAATACGCGAATAAGATCAAACTGCTTCAGTAACGTTTCAAGTACCCACTCATACCGCTCATTCTCACAGCCCTCAAAGAGTTCTGCCTTCTTCTGTAAGAGTTCAGTAGGATAATACAACAAGTGCAAGAACTCTTGAAACTGCTCATCATTCATATCATCCCCAAATAAATCCTGCACAATAGGGCGCAGTCTACCAGATGCATTATTGATCACATGCCTAAGCTTCCGCGCCTCACCATGCACATCAGAGATCACATGCACCACCCCTTTCGGCATTTCTAACTGAGCTTTCAATGACGCAATCTCAAAGGCAGCAAAACGCACAGAGGGAAATGATTTCGATAAGATTTGATGTAACAGCTCAGCCATGCGCGAATAGTGCGCTTATTTTACTATAACTCAACTGTAAATAGACAAAACTACCCCCTGCTGCTACTCTGAAATCCTTCTAACTCGCTTTGAATCACTCTTTAAGTGACTAAATTTCCTCAAAAATGGTTGACCGCATCGCATTCCCAGTATAACAACCACCTCCACTCTGGCATCAATAGTCAGAATAGGAATAAACATTGCAGGAGAGTCGCCGACCATTAGCGACTCACATGACTGCTACAAATAACTAAATAATAACATGGCAACTACAAGTAAGCGCAGTAAGCGCTACCAGAAGGCTGCTGAACTAGTGGATTCCACTAAGTCATACAGCATGGACGAAGCTGTTGGGATTCTTAAGAAGTTCCCAGCACCAAAGTTTGACTCAACAGTCACTCTCTCATTCCACATGGGCATCGACCCACGTAAGTCAGACCAGCTAGTTCGTGGTTCAGTATCACTTCCACACGGAACTGGTAAAGACGTCAAGGTGATCGTATTCGCAACTGGTGATGCAGCTAAGGCCGCAGAAGCAGCAGGTGTTGCAGAAGTAGGTCTCGAGGAGCTCATCAAGAAAGTACAAGGCGGATTCACTGATTTCGACGTAGCTATCGCTACTCCGGACGCAATGACAGAAGTACGTAAGATCGCTCGTGTTCTCGGACCACGTGGACTTATGCCTAACCCTAAGACTGGCACAGTTACTGACGACGTAGCAGGAGCTATCGAGAAAGTAAAAGCTGGTAGCATCAACTACAAAGTAGACAAAAACGGTGTTATCGCAGCAGGTGTAGGTAAAGCTTCATTCGACGCACCCAAAATCGCAGAGAACGCTAAGGCACTCATTGACGCAGTCGTGAAGGCTAAACCAGCATCGGCAAAAGGTAACTACATCCAAGCCGTTACAATAGCATCATGCATGAACCCAGGCATCAAGCTTGAGGCTTCAATCTTCGCTATCTAATTATAACCAATTTACGAAAGAACATCATTATGAATGCTGATAAGAAAATCATCATCGACGAGTTGCTCGAAAGAGTAAACAAGTCACCTTACGTCCTCGTTATGGACTACACTGGTATCACTGTGCCACAGTTCTCTGAACTCCGTGACGAGCTCCGCGCAGGCGGTGCAGAATGCCACGTAGCTAAGAACACCTACATGAGAGCAGCCCTCTCAGAAGCAGGTCTTCCAGACATCAGCTCTGAGCTTAACGGCCAGACTGCATTCGTCACTGGAGAAGGTGAAGTAACATCTGCTGCTAAAGCAGTGAAAAACTTCGCTAAGAAAGCTGAAAGCGTTAAGATCAAAGTAGGTATCCTTGACGGAGAAGTCATCGACGCTGCTAAGATCGACGTTCTTGCTTCACTTCCATCACGCGACGAGCTCCTTGCAAAGCTTCTCTCAGTTATCAACGAGCCAGGAACAAGTATCCTCCGTGCGATCAACGAGAAATTCGGCAACGCAGGTGGTTCAGCAGACGAAGCAACAGAAGCTGCTGCAGAGTAATAACAAATCTGATAAGATGGCAGCCTGAGGTAACTCAGGTTGCTTGATAACCAACATTGGCTCCTCGTCGGAAATTCGGCTGAAAATCTGAAATAACCCAGATGCCCTGGGTGCGACGAAACCTAAACACAAAACAAAATAGAAAATAAAATATTATGGCTGATCTAGCTAAAATCGCTGAGGAACTCGGCAAACTAACAATCATCGAAGCTGCAGAGCTCGTTAAGAATCTTGAAGAAGCTTGGGGCGTATCTGCTGCTGCTGCTGTAGCTGTTGCTGGCCCTGCTGGCGGTGGTGAAGCTGCTGAAGAGAAGACTGACTTCGACGTAGTACTTGAAGAAGCTGGTGGAAACAAAATCGCTGTTATTAAGGCAGTGCGTGGAGTTGCATCAGGTCTTGGACTTGCAGAAGCTAAGAAGCTCGTTGAAAGTGCACCAGTTGCTGTTGCTGAAGGTCTTCCTAAGGAAGCTGCTGAAGAGGCTAAGAAAGCTCTCGAAGAGGCAGGTGCTAAAGTTGCACTCAAGTAATAGTACATATACTTTACTAGCATTTTAAATAATGCAAGCGGCTCTGTTTAACGACAAAGCCGCTTTTTTGTGTGTGCCCGGCAGGGCACACTGACTTGGGGGTTAAAGTCCCCTGTGGGCTCGGCAGAGAGAACCACTAGCAGACAGCAAGGTTAAGATCGTGAGATCTTGGCTGAAGGAAGCTGATAAGCAAACCATTGC
>CALJOJ010000077.1 GCA_937981665.1 uncultured Rubritalea sp. | reverse complement strand
GATCATAAAATGTTACTAAATCTGCAAAATGAGACAAGATACGCTGAACAGCTAGCTCTGCTGTGAACCGCCTTGCTACGGAACCGTATGGCAGGTGGTGTGAGAGGGAAGTGAGGGTGACCTCACTCCCTACTCGATACTACGTTTGTAAGTATTGATGGATAAGGTTCTCATTGTAGATGGTCATAGTGCGATGTTCTCTACGCCTGAGTTGGCTGAGATCCACCAGCAGGATATGCGTCTAGCTAGAGCTGAGCTTGTTAGAGTCCTGACTCACTTTCAGGATACTCAGGATTACGATGTTGTCCTCGTGTTTGATGGTAAAGGGGAGAAGCTAGATAAGGTGATGCGGCAGGATAAAGATATCCTCGTGATGTATAGCAGAACGAACCAGACGGCAGATGCTGTGATAGAGAGGATAGTGGCTCAGCATGCTTCTAAGTTCAAGGTAGAGGTCGCTTCTAATGACCGCTACGTACTAGATACAATATCTATCTTCGGCGCATTCCCTATGAGTATCCGCAGGATGTGGGAGATCATTGAGCTGGGGAAATAAGCACTTTTTCTGGGAGAATGCTATATTCTCTTTTTGATGCGCTCTAGGAGGACTGGATTGTCTTCTAGCTCGGCAACGAGTGAGGTGATGACATTTAGAGTGGCCTTGGAGACGTGGTGCTCGATGCCTTCTACGTCCTTATAGATAGTCTGTTCATTTATGTTGAAGAGACGGAGGAACTGGGTGAGTGTCTTGTGTCGCTCGACGATGGCGTGAGCGATGGTATGGCCTTTTTCGGTGAGGGTTGTTCCTCCGTATTTCTCGTGATTTACAAGGTCTTCTGTGGTGAGGCGCTTGAGCATCTTGGTCACGCTAGCTTGTGAAATACCTAGCTTTCTAGAGACATCGACAGGGCGCGCGTAGTTCTCATCATTGTCTTCGATCAGCAATAGGATCTGCTCCAGGTAGTCATCCATGGCAACTGAGCCACTCGTTCTGAGAGTCTTTGGTTGTTCTGGGTTAGATGCTGGAGTGGATTCTGACATGCTGATGTTTATGATGATTAGTAATCTTGGACTGGGCTGTATGCTTGACCGCCATGGTCTTCGGCGTTCTTAGCGGCTTCTTCACCGAGGGTGTCGATACGGAGCTGCATGACTTCTTCGTCGAAGTGGTCCCAACGCTTGCGCTGGAATGCAGTCGGCTTGGCAATGCGCTTTTTGAGTTTCTTAATTCTCTTGAGGGAATCTTCGATACGGAAGGCAGAAATTTCCTGAAGTGCCTTGAGTGCGATCTCTGCGGAGTCTGTCTGGTGGCAGATCATTGCCATATCATTACCGGCTTCGATGGCCATTTTGACATCTGGCCCTCTGCCGTATGTGTTGACGATGGCTCCCATGTCGAGGTCATCGGTCATGAGTACACCGTCGTAGCCTAGTTGATTTCTGAGTAGACCGGTGAGTAGGTTTTTAGAAAATGATCCAGGTAGACCGGGCTGATCTGGGTCGATAGCAGAGAAGTGAGCATGGCAGCTCATCATGCTGTCAAGCGTGTCCATGAGTGCTGTGTATGGGAGGAGGTCAGACTGCATCATGTCTTCTTTGCTTTTTCTAACAAAGGGGAGGTCGTGATGTGGGTCTACATCCGCAAGTCCGCAGGATGGAAAATGTTTGGCACAGGAGAGAATCTTACCTTTACGTAAATTAGCATTATATACTCCGGCATTACAGATGACTTCTTGAGCGTCTGTGCCGTAGCAGCGGCCTTGCATGGCATTTTGAGAATCATCATCATACGAGATGTCTAAGACTGGGCATAGGTTCATATTCACCCCGAGCTGGTGGAGGATATCGGCGGTGATCATCCCGTGACGGGCGATGAGACCAGCTACTTTCTTGAGGTCACCAGCTTGTCTGAACTGCTGGGCAGATGGTGGCTCATTAGCGATGGTCTTGGTACGGGTGACTCTGCCGCCTTCTTGGTCTATCGTGATGAGGGGTGTCTCGTCGCAGACATTATGTAGGGAGTCTGTGAGCTCGCGGATCTGCTCAGGAGATTCTACGTTTCTACCGAAGAGGACGAAGCCGCCTGGCTGGATTTTTTTGAATGTAGAGATTTCCTCAGAGGTGAGTTGTGTGCCTTTGATCCCGAGTAATAGTAGCTGACCGTGCATAGTGCGGATAGTCTGTGCAGTGCGTAGAAAATTGCAAGTTTAGCTTTGCATTTAGCTCATCTAGAGGCATTTTATTGACGAAATGACAGCAAAGGAAAATAAGGCGGGAGTATATTATCTAGCAGGCATTGGATTGGTAGTAGCGCTCGTTGGTGCAGTTTTTGTGTATTTACTGTGGGCTAGCTTTTCGCAGGCTAAGGTGACACGGACCTGGAAGGAGACTCCTTGCTTGATCATTCGTTCCAAGATAAATGAGAAGTCTGATAAGCATATTTCTAAAGAATACAGCTGGAGCGTGGAGTATAACTACAGCTTCGATGGGGCAGACTACTCGAGTGTGTTTCATAAGCCAAGAGCAGCTAAATGGACATCTCGAAAAGACGAGGTGGAAGCTCTGGTTAATCTATATTCTAAAGATAGTAAGGCCGTCTGTTTTGTGAATCCAGGTAACCCAACTCAAGCGATCTTGGATCACGATAGTAAGGCAGCTGGATACAGTATTTGGTTTCCTATGTTGTTCGTTGTCGGGGGCTTGGGTATCACCTATAGCGCGTTGAAGAAATCTGGTATAAATATGAACCCATGTTGAGGACCGACCAAATAATGTGCCGTGTGTACAGTGGGATTCTTGTAGTGATCTGGATTCTCGCACCTTATAGCATTTTACAGAATGTTGAGATTTTTCCAGTCTTATGGATGCCTCAGCTAGGTTTGGACCGTGCCATTCCTGTGAGCTTCGAGGGGATGTGGTTTTACTATTCGTATTTACTGTTACTAGTTCTAGTTGGCTTGACCGTGGAGAAAGAAATATTTATCCGCTATCTTTATACAGTTGGTTGGGTGACCGCAGTTTCTCATGCATTTTTCCTCTTTATGCCTAGTGGGGTGAGCCGAGCTGAGATAGATGTGGGGTCAGCGCCTTGGCTGTATCAGTTATTGGTGAGTGCGGATCAGCCACGGAATGCTTTCCCTTCGCTCCATGCATCTCTCTCAGTAGTGGCGGCTATTGCTGCTCAGTATTCTAGACATTTTCCTAAGTGGGGTAAGCCGGTGGTCTGGCTCTGGGTGATAGGGATCTTCTGGTCTACTATCGCGCTACGGCAACATGTGTCACTGGATCTGTTAGGCGGGTCAATCGTAGCCGTTCTGGTGTGGTGGGTGATGCCTAAGACAAGGGAAATGAAGTACCACGGAGTTTAAAGAATATGCTCCACGATAGAGTCTACGAGCGGGCTGCCTTTTGCTGTGAGAATGAGGTGGTCCTCTTTATGTATAGCTAGGCCTTCGGTAATGATAGTCTGCACACGGGCTTGTTCATTTTCTGTAAATACATTCATGGGGAGGCCTTCCGTGGTTCTTAGCATGAGAGCCATGCGCTCGATACGGAAGTCTTCATTTGTTAGATTTTCAATCTCTGTCTGAGCGTGACCTACACTGTTGATCTGCTTGATATACCCAGCGGTGTCGGGAAGGTTTTTCCAGCGCGTGTGATCGATGGTAGAGACGGCTGATGGGCCGAGACCGAGGTATTGAGCGCCTTGCCAGTAAGATTTATTATGGGTGGATTTTGCTCCCTTTTTTGCGTAGTTAGATGTCTCGTAGTGCTCATAGCCAGCCTCAGTGAGAAGCGTGTGAGCGAGGTGGTAGAACTTAGCATTCTCTTCCGGGTCATCGATGTACTCACCTGTGGTGTATTTCTTGATGAACTCTGTGTCTTCCTCGTAGGTGAGATTATAGGCAGAAATGTGGTCGGGCTCCAGAGCAATGGCGCATTCTAGAGTATCTAGCCAGCTCTCAATGCTCTGATTAGGGATAGAGAACATGAGGTCGATATTTACCTGTGGGATGCCAGCTTCACGGAGGAGGGGGACGGTTTGCTGAGCTTCTTCTCTGCTGTGCTCGCGACCTAGAGTCTTCAGCACGTCGTTATCGAATGACTGAATCCCTAGTGAGATGCGAGTGATTCCCATTTCTCTGAACAAGTTTGCTTTCTTGAGGTCGAAGGTGGCAGGGTTTGCCTCGAAGGTGAATTCTTTGAGTTCGGTAAGATCGAAATTTTGCTGGAGCTGTTGTTGCAGTTGACCGAGGAGGGTGCGTGAAAGCATGGATGGAGTGCCGCCGCCTAGATAGAGTGTGTTTATTTTTTTCGTACCAAGCTTCGCGGAATAGTAAGTAGCTTCTGAGCCGATAGCCTCGATGAATGCACGCATATCAGTGTTTCCAGGCGTGTGCTTATAAAATGAGCAGTAAGGGCAGATGCGATGGCAGAAGGGAATGTGGAGATAGAGTTGCACGAATGTTTAGTTTAGGTGGATTTAGTATTGATAAGCCAACTTGCTCTGGTTTTACTGCATACATGCAAGAGAGGGTTGACCTAGGCAAAGCCGTTTTAAAGGGAGTTTCAAGATCATTTTACCTTACCATCAGATTATTGCCAAGACTGATGCGTGAGCCTGTGTCTGTAGGGTACTTACTCGCGCGTGCTAGTGATACGATAGCTGATACGGAATCTGTGCCTGCTGAGGTGAGAAAAGACTGTCTCACGCTAGTTCTGAAAGCGCTGAAGGATGAAGATGTGCGTGATGAGCTGTGTGCTCTGTTAGAAGAAAAATTTATTAGATTTCAGGAAAATGAGCGTGAGAAATTATTACTTGAGAGTCTGGAGGATGTCTATGGCTGGTATGACTCTGTTAGAGAAGTTGACTGGAAGGCTATCGCTGTGTTACTGGAGCCTATTGTCGCCGGTCAGAGCTGGGATGTTGACTACTTTGGCATACAGGGAAAGAAGCAAATAGAGTCAGCTAAGGCGCTAGAGAACTATTGTTATCAGGTTGCTGGTTCAGTCGGTGAGTTCTGGGGAGTGATCGGGAAGCATTCTTATAGTTTATTTTCTGAGGCTCCGACTGAGGAACTACAGAAGATGGGAGTGAGTTATGGCAAAGGTCTTCAATTAGTGAACATTTTACGCGATCTGCCAGTTGATATTAGTAACGGTAGGTGTTATATACCTAATGTAGATCCGGAGGACAATGAAGCGGTCATGGAGGCAGCTAAAGAATGGCGGATAAAAGCTCGTAAATATTTAGAACAAGGACTACTTTACAGCTCAACGCTGAGACAAAAAAGAGCCAAGATGTCTACCGTTTTACCTGCTATAATGGGACTAAAGACTCTTGATCTACTGGATGCTGCAAGCTGGGAAGAGTGGCAAGAAGGTATCAAGATATCCCGTAAAGAAGTCCGCAAGTCACTCATACAGGCGGTCTTCTATAAATAAAAAATTTCATCTATCGAATCAATCTATTTTATCATGAACACAGACGCACCACAGCAAGTAAGAGAACAGTTACCAGATTCTACAGGACATTTTGGAAACTACGGCGGAATGTTTGTCCCAGAGACTCTGATGGCACCACTTCAGGAACTGACTGAGATTTATGAAAGTACGAAGGAAGATCCTAGTTTTCAGGCTGAGCTAGATGACTTATTGAAAAACTATTGTGGCAGACCTACTCCGCTATATCATGCATCTCGCTGGTCGGAGAAGCTCGGTGGCGCAAAAATTTACCTCAAGCGTGAGGACTTACTGCACACTGGTGCTCACAAGATCAACAACGCGATCGGTCAGATACTCCTAGCACAGCGCATCGGTAAGAAGCGGATCATCGCTGAGACTGGTGCAGGTCAGCATGGTGTGGCTACAGCTACTGTCTGTGCTAGATTCGGGATGGAATGTGTCGTCTATATGGGAGCCGTCGACATCGAGAGACAGGCACCAAACGTTGCGCGTATGAAGCTTCTGGGAGCAAAGGTAGTACCAGTGACTTCTGGTCAGGCTACGCTCAAGGATGCGGTGAATGAAGCGATACGTGACTGGGTATCTACAGTGGATCACACCCACTACATTCTCGGTTCAGCACTAGGTTCACACCCATTTCCAATGATGGTGAGAGATTTCCATAGAGTGATAGGACAAGAAGCGCGTGAGCAGGTTTTAGAAAAAGAAGGCAGGCTACCAGACCTCTGTGTAGCTTGTGTCGGTGGTGGCTCAAATGCGATCGGTCTATTTCACCCGTTCATCGATGATGAAGATGTGGCTCTTATGGGAGTGGAAGCAGGTGGTGATGGAATCGTTCCAGAGCGTCACGCTGCGAGATTCCAAGGCGGCAAGCTCGGAGTGCTTCAGGGGACGAAGACATGGTTACTAGCTGATGGTGATGGCCAGATAGAGCTGACTCACTCAGTCAGCGCTGGTCTTGATTATGCAGCCGTTGGTCCAGAGCACGCATACTTAAAAGACATCGGCAGAGCTGACTACAGCTACGCAACTGACGACGAAGCACTCAGTGCCTTCCAAGAACTATCTGAGGTCGAGGGAATCATCCCCGCGCTAGAGAGCGCGCACGCATTAGCCTATGTGGCAAAAGTAGCGGGCGACATGCCTAAGGAAGCCATCATCATTGTGAACCTATCAGGTCGCGGAGATAAAGACATGGCTCAAGCTCTTGAGTTGTTAGGGATTAAGTAAGATTGTTGAGCTAATTCTAAATTAGCTATTTGATCTGGCTTAGAAACTAATGAAAGCAAAAACAAAATCACAGTCACCCCATAGCCTCTTAAGAAGGAGCTATGAACGTTGATACTCGTATATTCGCTCTGAACTAAACGCTATTTAGAAATTACTTAAGCCCTATTTCAAATTAGAAATGGTATTATTCCGAAAGCAGAAGCTGATCCAGCCTACACATTCAAAGCAAATGAGAATCATACGTGGATTTACCCGCGTGTGCCAGATGCAAATATGCTTAAGGTCGGCAATGAATACGAAGACTACTTGTTCTATCGTGGGGTTGGGAATTTTGAAGTGCCAGCCACTTTCAGTGTGGACTCATCAGAGACGTTACGTGTGAAAAGATAGGTGAGGTTATCTTTACGTTATATCGAGAAAGATGCCTACTTTGTAACCAAGCTTGAAGGTGAGACTCAATATGACAGATACGAGATTAAGTTACCAAGAGTACTGAATTAGTCCTTGCTCAATAAGTATTATATCTTGCTAATCACTCTGCTCTTATTAACAATTAGCCATGCGGATTATTGCTGGAATAGCTGGTAGAAGAAATTTTAGGGTGCCGAAGGGGATTGTCAGACCCACTACGGATAGAACGCGTGAAGCAATGTTTTCAATGCTAGCTTCCTATATCTCTGGTGCTAAGGTCCTGGATCTCTTCAGTGGTTCTGGTGCGCTGGGCCTAGAAAGCCTGAGTCGAGGAGCTTCGAGCTGTGTCTTTGTGGATGAAAGCCGCGACTGTACGAATACGATCCGGATGAATCTCAGAACACTGAGGTTAGACGGTGGAAAGGTAGTGCAAGCTGATGTCATTAAGATGATAGAGAAGGTTTCTTTGACCACGTACGATGTCATTTTTGCTGATCCTCCATACTGGAAGAATATTGGCGATCGTGACTTTGTTAAGGAAATGTTTGAGTCCGAGAATTTTGCCGAGTTACTCATGGAGGACGGAATGTTAGTTATTGAAGCTGACGAACGTGCTGAGATAGACTGTGGTGATAAATGGGAGCAGATCGATAGAAGGAAATATGGAGGGTGTGCTATTTTCTTCTTTCAGAGGAAAGGGGTAAGTGAGAAGAATGGCTAAGTTTCTTGTCCTCACAGCCTATAATCTTCTTTTGCCTATTTTTTTCATCTTCGCCTTTCCAGCGTGGCTGATCAAGATGGGGAAGCGTGGAGGCTTTGGTTCAGGGTTGTTAGAACGGTTTAGTATATTTAAAGAAGACGACCTGTTAGAAAAACAAGGCGTCGTTTATGTCCATGCGGTTAGCGTGGGCGAGGTGCTGGTAGCGATTAAGCTAATCAAAGAGTGGCTAGTGCAGCACCCAAGTGAAAGAATGCTATTGGTTCCGACTACTTCCACGGGGCATGAAGTGGCAAAAGAATATGCTCCTGAGGGGGTGCGAGTGATCTATAGTCCACTGGATTTTACCTTTATTCTAAAGCGCGTCTTTAAGCGTTTTGCTCCCAAGCAGATAATCCTGATGGAGTCGGAAATCTGGCCGAATATGCTTCAAGTAGCTGAGAATCTTTCTATCCCAGTAAATGTCGCTAATGCTAGACTTTCTCCTCGATCAGAGAAACGTTACCTCAAGTTAGGTAAGGTGCTACGTCCTTTGTTAGAGATGCTAAGCCAGCTATGTGCACAGGATGAGGGAGATAAATCACGTTGGTCTGCTGCCGGTGTGCCCGCAGAAAATATCACTGTTACAGGAAGTATCAAATTTGATCAATCAGGTGCAGGCAAGCCACAACAGCGCGCAGAATTTTCTCAGATGATAGAAGGAGTGTCTTCAGCTAAGAAAAAGGTGGTGATGGTGATCAGTACTCATGCAGGTGAAGAAGCTTGGATAGCTGAGAGCCTTAGCGCGATGAAGCAAGAGATTAGCTTAGTTGTAGTGCCGCGTCACGCTGAGAGACGGAAAGAAGTCCGCTCTGATCTTGAGGCTGCTGGCTATGATGTCGTGCTGCGTAGTGAATACCAGCAGAGTGATGGAGCTTGCTTAGTGGTGGACAGTACCGGTGAACTGCGTGACTGGACAGCACATGCTGACCTAGTGATCATAGGGAAGTCAATCATCGGTAAAGGTGGACAAAATCCAACCGAAGCGATGGCTGTATCCGTGCCCGTTCTCTGTGGACCCTATATGAGAAATTTTGAACCTCTGATTAGCCAAGTAAAGCAGGATGGCGGACTAGTCGAATTTAGTAATCAGGATGAACTGTTAGGATCTGTTAGGGATCTTTTATCCGATAAGACAGGAAAAAAGGAAAAGCTAGCAGCAGTAGCGCTCAAGGTTCTAGAATCACATCAAGGTGCCACATTGAGAACAGTGAAGGTCTTATCTGATATTGCCAGATGACAGAATGTTGTTAAACTGAAATCATGAATGATCCAATCAAAAATAAAAAACTAAGAAGACCTTATATAGAGATGCCAGGTGCGACTGGAATGCCAAATATGAAAGATATTTTGTCTTCTGTACCGAAAGAGCGTGAGCACAGATTTGAGTCAGCTGGTGAATTTATCACTCGTTTAGCGCATCGTGTTACTAAGTGGAGGGAGAGTTTACCTGAAGATCAGAGCCCAGTAGTCCTTACGTTTCTACCCACTGGAGATGTTGTAGAGGTACTCACTGTCGGTGAAGATGGTCACTCTAGTGTGGTCATAGAAGGTCTGGTAAATGACGACCCGTGTATGTTCATTTCTCATCAAGCGAGTCTGCAGATTCTTTGCTACACAAGAAAGATAGAAGAAGAGGGAGAAAATTCTGACGAGCCAAAGAAAAAGCGTTTCATCGGCTTTCACGTTGGTGGTGAAGAAATAGAAGCATAGGTTAAGTTACTGTTTCTCTAATAAATCCCAGGTCCACTTGATGTCTCCTTGAAGCCAATTAGAGTTGTCTCCAGTGATGCGGTCAACGGTATTTCCTATAGCCTTCTTCAGATGCTTTGAGCCATCTTTGCTAAGCTTGAAGGCTCTGCCTAGCTCGTAGCTGCCTCCGTCATTACGAGTGATCGACCAGATGAATGCTGGACGCAGTTCTTGACCTGTTTCAGTTGGGATCTGGATTTCTCCCATCTTCATTGCGGCGATGTATATCGTATTTGGTTTTGCTGGGGCTTGGTAAGTTTTGTGCCAGCCATCGGTGAACCATGTGATAACGCGGAGGTCTTCAGAATCTTTGAAGTCAGCTTCGAGATGATGATCTTTGGAAATACTCAGCACCTTGTATTTTGTATTAGCTTTGTCAAAAATAGACCAATAGGACGTATGAATCGTTTTTCCATCCGTATCCTCAGCGATCATTCTCCAGAGGAAAATGTTAGAAACCGTCGGAACTGTCACCATGCGTGATTTACTGATGCCTTTAGCTACGAGAAAGCTTTCAAAATGTTCATTAGCTTTCTGTTTTATAATCAAGCTAGCGGAGAAATATAGGCAGAGCCAGATGGCTGTTAGACTAGCTAGTTTAATGCGCTTACTCGGTTTTTTTCTGAAGAAAGTCATGCAGGAAATGATGCATAGCAGAATAGGGACGAGGAAAAATAGATCGATGATAAAGATATTATTCATCGCGATCCTGTCACTACTAAAAGGCTCTAGAATCATGGTTCCGTAGGTATTGAAACAATCAATCCAGACGTGGGTTGACCAAGCAAGAAAGACGAAAAGAGATCCTCGCTTGAAGCTGATTTCAGGGTCTAATTCCCTATATAACTTTTGGATCATCCAACCAAATAAAAACGTGGCGATGAAAATAACGAGCACTGAATGGGAAAGTCCACGATGCCATGTTAGCTGCTCAGATGCGCTTAAGAATGGATAAGCAATGATATCAAGATCCGGTAGTGTGCCGAATAGTGCACCCCAGAGTACCCCGTAATTACCGAGTTTCTTGCCGAGCACTAGCTCGCCACATAGCGCACCGAGCGCTGCTTGGGTGATAGAATCCATACTCGTTATTGATGGAGTAGATTACGCCAAGATGCAAGAGTTAGAAGTTTGGAGCGACTAGATAAATAGCTCCATGATCGGCTTGCCTTCGCGAGTTGCCATTTTGAATGGTCTTTTGCTGGCAGAGTAGATGATCTCATCATAGGGGATGCCCAGTGCGTGGCCGATGCTGGCATTAAAGTCTGGTGCTGAGACTTTGTCTTTGATGACTTCTGAGCCTGTTGCATCAGTTTCCCCGTGGACGTAACCACCTTTGACTCCACCTCCTGCCATGACGCAGGAGAAGGCTTTTGGAAAATGGTTTCGTCCTCCTTGAGGGGTGAGCTTCGGGGTTCTGCCGAATTCTGTAGCGAGCACGATGAGTGTGCTATCTAACAGTCCTTTGGCTGTGAGGTCTTCGATGAGGGCGGAGAAGGCACGGTCTAGGATAGGAAGCTTACCTGCGGCTTGCCCCATGTTGTCATCGTGCCAGTCAAATCCGCCTAGTTCTACTTCTACAAAGCGGACACCTTTTTCAACGAGTCTGCGTGCAAGTAGGCAGCCTTTAGCAAACTTATCTGAGCCGTATAGCTTGTGAGCTGCTAGGCTTTCCTTAGATAGGTCAAAGGCTTCTAGGTCTTCACTGCGCATGAGTTTTACCGCAGACTCATACATGTCTGTGTAGGCGCGGACGTCTTTGTGACCTTTGGAAAATTTCTCATCAAAGTCGTGATCTAGCTGTTGGCGGAGATCTAGCTGCTGGTGAAATTCTTTTTCTGTGACACCTTTTAGGATCTTAGAGTTCTGCAGGCCGCTGTTAGGATCCCCAATTGGCAGTGGATGGAGGTTCGGCTCCATGAAGCCTGCTCCTGGGTGGTCATTGCCACAGCTGATAGTGATATAGCCGGGTAGAGTTTTGTTAAGAGGTGTTGCTAATTTATTCGCCCAGCCACCGGCAGTGGGGTGGGTGATGGATGATCTCTGGGTATAGCCTGTGCGCATGAAGTAGCGACCAGGTCCGTGTGCACCCTGGGTGGTATTCATTGACCTGATGATAGCTAGCTTGTCTGCGTGACGTGCTAGGTTTGGTAAAAATTGGCTAAGCTGGATTCCGTCGGCCTTGGTATTGATTGCTTTCTTGTCACCGTGAATTTCGGCACCTGCTTCTGGCTTAGGGTCAAAGGTGTCAAGCTGGGTCATGCCACCAGACATATAGAGATAGATGACGTTCTTGGCTTTCCCTCCACCATTAGTTAGTACTGAAGTATCAGCAGCGATGGCTTGAGACGTGAATAGCTGAGCCATGGATCCGCCAAGTGTCACACCAAGGCAGGTGCGGGCAGTGCTTGCTAGGAAGTCTCTGCGGTTAAGTTCTGAAAGTTTGTTAGACATGGTTGTTAGATGCTAGAGGTGAGTGGTTTTGATTCTAATACTACTGAAGGAAGAGGAAGTTTTTAGAGTTGAGCATGGCTTTCGCGAGTACTCGGATCTGTTTCTTATCACTGATAAACGGCTGGAATTTAACGTGCTCTTCAGCTGTAGGGTAACGTGAGTATAGCCCTAGGAATAAGACATTAAGCTTTTCTCTAGGAGTCTTTCCTCCACGCATGAGTTCGAGTATTTCACCCTTATTGTCAGTGAGCTTATGGATTTGCTTGCCATTAAGTAAACTGAGTGTCTGAGGGATAGATGAGTCCGTTTGAGCTGCATTCGAGGTTTGTCTATCTGAGGAACCAAATATTCTAAGGAAGGCGTCGTCATTACGGGGAGATGGTAGCTCAGATGCTCTCAGCTCATTGATTTTATAATTTTTCGAATGGTGAAGATTTCCCATGGTCGTCATCTGAGCCATAGAGCTAGAAGCTGGAATTCTTGCAGTTAGAATCTCGGCGTTCTTCTTTTTGAGTTCATTGATCTCCGTGAATAAAGCGCTTCGCTGGCTGTTTATTTCTTCAGTTTTTTCTGAGTTACCTAGCTTTATAGCGGTATCTTTTGCTATCTGAAGCTCGCGTTGTTTCGCTTTTAGCTCATTGATAGAGTTCTCATTATGATCCGTGATTTTATCTAATTCTATGAGATGCTGTGGCTTGATATTGATCAGGTAGGAAATGGACTTCTGGTAGGTTTTCCAGCGCTGCCTAAGTTTGTGGTTATGGTTGTTATCGATGTTTCCTTTCTCGAGTGTGAGGTAGGAGTCGTAGAGTTCTTCTGCGGAGAGCCTGCGTAGTACTGGCCCCTGGAAGGCATAGATGCTTCCCTGTGGGGCTTCCACTGTAGAGGTAGAGCGCTGGAATAACTTTGTGTGATAGAGGATACGAAGTGTTTCTTGGATGTTGTAGTCATTCTTACGCAAGATTTTCTCGACGATAGCGAGTGCTTCAGGGTGAGCTACTTTGGTGCGGTCCGTCCAGTTATCGATTGGCTCGGCTAGGCCGTAACCAAAGACGTGTTTCCATAATCGGTTGGCGATGTTTTTAGTGAATTGTGGGTTATCTGGATGGGTCATCCACTTGGCAAAGTTCTCTAACTTATCTGGTCCTTGTTCTAAACCTGGAATGCTTCCGAAGAGGGGATTTGCAGTTACTACTTCGCCTGGGTTGCCGTCGTTGTACTTATAGTCATTTGGTAATTTGAGCGATTTGGTATTGTTGTAGGTGATTTCGTTTTTATTGAAGTCTTTAAAAACTGAATATAAGTCACGGTGGGTTTGCTTGATGAACTTATCAAATTTTTTATTTTGTTCTTTGATGTTGTTTTTCGCTTTTTTATTTTTAGCTTGGTTGACGTTGAGCGTGGATTTCCTTACTCCGTTCTGATGGGCTATGTTAATGGCAGTTTGTTTAATCTTCTTGTAGGCAGTATTGCTTTTATAATCGATGTTCGCCCCAAAGGCAGCGAGCTGATAGTATTCCTTCTGGGTGCGGTCCTCGAAGGGGTCATCGTGACATTGTGCACAGCCTATCTGGGTTCCTAAAAAGACTTTTGCTGAGTTACTGATATTATCTAACAGCATATTGCGGTCGCGGAGGTAGTAGCCAGCCGCTGGGTTTTGTGCTGCGTGTCCACGTGCACTGAGCATTTCATACACCATGGTATTGTATGGTTTATTCTTTGTGACTGAGTCACGTAACCAGAGGTGCCAGCCTAGGCCAGACTGTTCATGTGTGGATTTGAGACGGAGCATGTCAGCCCAGAAATTAAACATCTTTGAATTGTATCCGGGAGAGTAGACGAGTTTGTCAATGAGCTTGATCCGTTTTTGAGGATTAGATTGTTGAAGAAAGGAATAGGCTTCTAGATAGGTAGGAATTCGCCCAGTAATCCCAATGTACGCTCGGCGCAAAAATATAGCGTCATCAGTGATAGGGAATGGCTGGAGCTGCTGTGAGGCTAGATCTTCGACGACAGCTCTGTCTATCAATGCACTTGTATTACGAATGAACTCTATGTTTGTGATGCCTTCATCTGCCTGTATCTTTTTCTTAATGGAGGTGGCTTTAGTCTGTTTAGTTACGATTGGAATTTCCTGTGCTCTAAGTGTGACTGAGGTGGTCATGAAGATGCCGATCAGTGCCGCGAGTGAGCTTCGTGATGCAAGGTGGGTTGAAGGTCTCAGATTAGCCATAGTTATTAATACGCTTTATATTATAGAAAGTTACATTAAAATTGGACTAGCTAATACGTTATGTAAAGAAGTGAATGAATATTGAGTATTGAGTATTGAGTATTGGCGATTGCAATGGTGATGATGATTGGCTATGAATAGTAGTATGCAAACGAGTAATAGAAAAGGATTTGGTTTAATCAAGCTAGTTGTTCTACTCGTAGTCCTAGTGGTACTGGGGCTACTTGGCGGAGGAACGTACTTTGGCTGGAAACAGGCTGACATGTCAGAGATCAGTGGTAGGGAGAAGATCCTTAAAGGCGAGTCCGCTTCAGATTATGTGGATATTAAGCAAAAGGTGGTAAATGCACTGAACTCAAATGCAGAGGTTAGTATCACTGAGTCCGAATTAAATCATTATATCGCAAAGAATATGATGATGAATCAAACGGGTTTCATTAAGGGCTTCGCGACTGTGAAAGGTGTGTTTATTGACCTAAAGCCAGATATGATGGAAATTTTTATTGAGCGTGAGATCGCCCAGTATACAGATGATGGAGAGATCCAAACTGATGTGTTTAAGCCGTTTAACCAGACTGTCTCTATGAAGCTTAAAATTTATAGAAATGAAGATGAACACGGTAAAAAAACTACCAAGATCGAATTCCCAGGAGGAACGATTGGCATGGCTCCTGCACCGGGAATGTTAGTTAAAATCGTGAAGCCATCATTTGACCAGATTTATGAACACTTTGTCGCAGAGTTAGATCTAGGTTTTAAGAAAATGAACAAGATCACGATCACTGATGGAAAGATTATACTTGATCCTAGATTGACAGTGAATTAGAGGTCAGGGAGTTATAAAGAATATGAATTACAAGCTTTGGGGATCTACTGTCTGCGCGGCACTTTTTCTGAGTGGAAAGGTGATGAGCCAAGGTGCTCAGCCAGTGCCATCTATAGCTGTTCCAGTTGACGATACAGCTGTGAATGGTGAAGATGGTTTTAATGGTAAAGTTTCCGTAGGTCTCAATAGACAGTTTAAAGTGAAGGGTGAAAGCCTAATGCTGAATAAGAAGGTCTCATCTCTGTGTAATAATCTAGCGAATTCAGTTCATCAGTTTTTGGGTGAAAAGAGACCAGATGAAGGGTTCTATACCATCAATGTATCTCTCTATAGTAAGGGTGACGCAAAGAAGGCAAATTTATTTAGTAATAAGGTGAGAGAGCTGGATGGAGGAGGTTATCGACTAGACCTTCTGGTAGATATTCGTGAGCAGATTCAGAGCTCCGTGCTGGAGTCCGCTATCATGCAGGCTATCGTGATAGAGCGCACTTTACAGCATCATGCAGGGCTGGGTGAGGGAGATAAAATAGAGGTGCCACTATGGGTCAGTGATGGTTTATTAGGTGCTATCCATTGGAAGGCAGGTAAAGGGAAACGAGGCATGTATGAAGTACTGAATAGAAAGCCAGATTTGTTTCCTGTAGATCGTTTATTCAAGACAACTCAGAAAGATGTTAATGAAATGGGGGATACCCTAAGGGCTCTCTATAAGGCATCATCCACTGCTATGATGATGTCTATTCTTCGTCAGCCAGAAGGAAAAGAGGGAGTGAAAGCGATGCTCAGTGAAGTAGCTGTATTTGAGGGTGAAACTTCTGAGCTTTTGCGTAAAAATATTTCTGCAATGAATGTGGGTACGAAAGGTCTGACGAAGCTATGGAATCTCCAGCTAGCTGAGATGGCCGCACCACGACTACAGGATACAAAGACTATTATTCAGACTGAAGAAGAGCTCAGAGGTACGCTATTTTTTACCTTGGTAGGTGATGATCGGCTAGAAAGGAGAGTAGCAATGGAAGATTTTGATGTGCTGTTAGGCATGGAGGATAAGGAGAGAGTTAAAACGACTGTCTTTCTTAATCAAAAGCTCATTCAGTTAGGTTATAGAGCATTTCCTGACTATCAGCCAGTACTCGCTGAATACGGATTTATCCTTACTGATTTAGCGAGAGGTAAGACAGAAGGTATAGCTGATAAATTAAAAAATCTTAAGTTTGAGCGAGAGAGAATGTATGAGAGCGGTAAGCGCGTTCGTGATGTGTTAGACTGGTACAGAATCTCTACTGCAAAGGGGCTTAATGGTGACTTTACTGGCTACCAGCGACTGCTTGAGCAGATGAGGCGTGAGGAGAAACGTGAGCAGCAAAATGGTGTTTCTAGCTACGTGAATGAGGTCGAGAAGCTGATGACCCGCTAGAGGTTACAGCGTCTAAGTAGCTGGGGCTATTTTCTGAAGTTTTAGTGAGGCGAGGAAGAGAATGATGCAAGCGGTGAGCCATTGCCAGCCAAACTGAGCTACGAAGCATGCATCTAACAGGCAGAAGCCAGCTAGGCATTGTGATACAAATTTTCCTTTATTAGAGTCGATAAATTTGAAGGAATAGATCAGCCATACAGCGTAGATGAGGATGGCGGCAGCGGTTAATAGATCAAAGCTCTGGTTCGTAAACGCTACGATGAGCGGCACTGCTAGCATGGTGTAGCGTAGTGCATTTCTCCAAGTGATCGGTGAGTCTGAGGACTCAGTGCGAGCTACGCTAGCAAAGGAAATAGTGTAGATGCAGACAGCCGCTGCGAATAGAGAGATGGGAACTATGTGATAGTCTGTAGAGGTTTTTGATAAGTCGGTGAATGGGAATGTCGATGCTACTGAAGCAGCAAAAATGATTAGGAAAAATCTGCAAAGTCCTATTAGAGGAAGACCGATGAAAAGAGATTTTTTGTGGTAACGACTGTAGAGGTTAATTACCAAAATAAGAAGTAAGGTCGGGTAGAGATGAATTTTAGTACTGACTGATCCAAAGATGAGCGATGGCACAGTGACCGTTAAGATGAAGCCGAGTCCCATTTGTAGAATCCCCAGTCCAAATACGAGCTTTGAGCTGAGAATACCAGATGGAATAGGGCGGTCAGGTTTGTGTTGGGTATCAAACTCTTTATCATAATAGTCCCCAAGAAAGCATCCTCCTACATAGAAGAGAGAGGAAGTGAGCATTAAAAAGACTCCAAGTGGTCCAAGGTTTTTAAAGATACCAGAGACTTCCTCAGATACTTGACTACTGGTCAGATCATTAAAGCTTGGTGAAAAATGAAGGAGGAGAAGAGTTGCCGCTAAGCAGTTGCACCAAACGGTAGGGAGGTTGGAGACGCGTCCGGTAGCTAGTAGTGCTTTGGTTTTATCTGACATGATATAAATGTTTTATACGCTACAGGTTTGTAATACCCAGAGATGTTCTGCTGTGAGTTGATCCTCTATGGGAGCTTGGAGATCGTCTGGAAGTACACCCCAAGTATAGGTCTCCATTTCTAGATGACTGCATGTGTCAGGGTTCTCAGTAAGATAAGTGAGGGTGTCTATCGTGTGCTGAATGGTCGAGCTGAATGGTGCTTCTGGAGCGGCGTGGAGCGGAATGTGAAAGTGGATACGTGCGGTCTTAGCCTGGCTGTGATCTGAGCCCTCAGCAAGTGCGTCTTCTACATCTTTGAACTTGGATATCTTACCGGCAGCATTTTGGGTCATCACTTGATGCAGGTATGTAGGCTCATCGAATTTTTCAATCAGCTGAAGATTACTCGAGTTTTTTAGGTCTATTTCTAAGGCGTTAGATAGGTGAACCTTGGAGATGCGTAAGCCTGCTTCAGTGAGAGATTTTAGCGCTGTATCTGCTTCTTCATACTGGAGAGCGAAGTGACAGGTGTCGTAGTTGATCCCTATGCGCTGGTAGATGGCTTCTAGAGGTAAGTCTTTCGAAGTCGCCCAGTCTGCGAATCTTTCAAAGAATGCTAGGGTTTCCTCTGTATTCTCGAAGTGTCCGAGTGGCTCAGGCTCTAGACCTAGATGAAGGTCTTTCTCATGTAGTTCAGAGAGTGTTTGTAGGAGTCTTGCTGTAGCGTACAGGTTAGCAAATATCTTGTTTTCGTCTGCTTGGAATTCCTTGAATGATCCCGGTAAGCTGGAGACAGATCCTCCGATGGAGTTTGGCGCTAGCTCAGCAATAATACTGATGAGATCTGCCGTGTAGGTAAGACGTTTCTCTGTGCTCCAGTCTGGTTTATAGACATTCTCTTTCACTCGGGTGTTATGGAATGCACCGTATGGGAAGCCATTGATGGTGTAGACGTAGAGACTCTCTGAGTAGAGCCAGTATTTGAAATCTGATAGATTATCTCCCTGTAGTAGTTCTTGAGCAGCGCGTGCTGATAGACGTAAACCGATGGCGTAGCTAGCTTCGTGATTACGGGTGGCAGCGAGAACTTTATCGCGCACTTTGAGTGTGTGTTCTTTTAGTGCAGATAAGGTTTCTTCCCAGCTCTCAGCAGGGTGGATATTAGTACAGTAGCAAAGATGTCCGAGCATAGTGAGTCGAAAGATAAGTAGTGAAAATGATGTGAGATCTAGCAGACGCTCTTGGTTAGTGATGCTTGTTATATCTGTTTTCTAGATACTTATATAAAATATAGCCAACCAAGAGACCCAATAAGAGAAAGATAGGAATACTGTAGTAGATCATCGGAGTCCACGGGATGCCTCCACGGTAGTGCAGGTAAAGTGTGGAGACGCCAGACATAGGCACTCCCCATAGTAGTAAACCATGTACTAGGATATACTTGGTCTTGCCTTTTTCGCGGAGCTGTTCCCAATGGTCCTCAAATGTCTTCATGGTCGTTTTCTGCTAGTCGTTCGTTTATCCAACTATGGTGTCTCTGGCATTTTGAAATTCTTACACTGCTTAAGGAAGCGTGCAGGGTTATCAAAGATGACTTTCTGTACGGCTTTGAATGTGTGTTGACGTTTCCGCATCTCGAGCGCACATTTTATGACTGCGAGTGGGTCAGAAATACCCCAGTCACAGGCGGAGTTCATCCAGATGTTCTCCATGCCGAAGTTCTCTAACATATCAATAGCTCTGGCTGCGGTGCACTTAGACTCAGGGTAAAGGGTCATGCCTGCCCAGAATCCGGCATCAAGAACGATGCCAGCTGTGTGCTCTTCCACGTGGTCAATGACGACGCTTCCAGGGTCTACTTGCGCATTTTTTAGAGCATCAATGATGAGTTTAGTTCCCTTGAGCTTATCCTCTAGGTGAGGAGTGTGGATCAGGATAGGCAGGTCGTATTTCTTAGCCATGTCCACGTGCTCTTCAAAGATAGCGAGCTCGTTTTTCGTGTTCTTATTTAGACCTATTTCACCAATGCCGAGAACGTTCGGCTTATCAATAAACTCTGGAATGATCTCAAGTACTTCGCGGGCGAATCCTGCGTCCTCAGATTCCTTAGGGTTGATGCATAGCCAGCAGTAATGCGGGATGCCAAACTTAGCCGCACGTGCTGGCTCATATTCAGTGAGCTGACGGTAGTAATCATAAAATCCTTGTGCAGAAGCACGGTCGTAGCCTGCCCAGAATGCCGGTTCGCAGAGTGCTGCGCAGCCTGCCATAGCGAGTTGCTGGTAGTCTGCCGTGGTGCGGCTGACCATGTGTGCGTGTGGTTCAATGTAGTGCATGGTAGAAAATAGTTGTGTTGCTAATGAGCGATTACTTGCTTGCTCCCGGTGCGCCGTATGCGACCTGGATCGTAGCGCGTTCTATAGGAGTTTCTGAATGGTCAGAAAGTGTGTTTAGTACGGCAGCTGTGCGGTTCTCTTTTGTCTCTAACATAGTTTGCAGAGCATTGAGGAAGCCCTCATGGCGAAAGTCAATCTCACCTTCGTGACGGTCTAAGCGATCTAGATAGGACGCAATGTCCAGAAGCTTAGCGCGTGAGTCCATGAAGTAGAGGTCAAGGATGTCAGTTTTCGTTGGCA
Organism: uncultured Rubritalea sp.; assembly: GCA_937981665.1. GTDB lineage: Bacteria > Verrucomicrobiota > Verrucomicrobiia > Verrucomicrobiales > Akkermansiaceae > Rubritalea. The sequence goes on along the minus strand of CALJOJ010000077.1, from coordinate 35,247 downwards.
TAAGATTAGGGTAAGCTTACTTAATGGTTATTGGTAGTGTTTTTTTGCTTTTGTTGTGCTGGAGCAGATGTGGTTTCAGGTCTTATGGATAATCCTTATGCAACGCCTGAGAGTAGAGTTCTTTCAGAGGGTGAGAAAAGTGATAGGACTCCTCGTGCGTTATAAGCATAACCTTAAGGTCGTGAACATGCTGTGTCAGGAGGGGTTGGACTATAAGGATGCTCAGCTTGCGGTGAACCAGAATATGAAGCCAGCTCAGAAAGTTCTAAACGGCCATGCTTTCAATCGTTTCTGGTTATTAATGGAACTACTATTTTATGTAGGGGGAGCAGTTGCTAATGTTTGGTTATTCTTTGAAGGCTATTTGTCATTAGTGTTGATTGCAGGTTGTTTATTTACCGGATGGTGGAGTTTCCATCTGCGCGATAAGATAAAATTGTAATGCACTGTTATTCCATCTCTTTTACAAAATCTAGTGCCTTACTCAGACTAGACTGCTTGAGGAAATGGTTCAGCTGCTGCGGGATACCTTTGGTTTCATCTGACCAGCGCATGATGTCTTCGCTAACGCTTTGGAGCTGGCGTAGTTGTTCATCAGGGTTGTTTTCTCTGAGGTTACTGTCTGAGATGACTTCGAGTCGCTTTTCGAGTAAAGCTTTGAGTTTTTGGTAATCTGCCATGGTGTGTTCTTAAATACGTCTACTCTGTAACAATATTTTCAGGAAAATACACAGAAATTGTCTTCTCGCGGATTAGATGATGGACTTGTGCCGAGAAGCTATTTAGTTTTCTCCATATGGAAATTCATGAACATTTTACAACGATCGACTGGTTAGTGGTGTTTGCCTACATGGCGCTCACGACACTGGTTGGTCACGCTCTGCGAGGTAATCAGGCGACAATTAAAGATTTCTTCCTCGGAGGAAAATCATTACCTTGGCCAGCGGTCAGTGGCTCGATCATTGCTACTGAGATAAGTGCGCTTACCTTCATTGGTGTGCCGGGAACAGTCTTTGCTTTGCAAGGAAATTTCACTTATCTGGTGTGGGGAATAGGTTCTATTATTGCACGTTTCTTTGTAGGGTTTTATTTGGTCCCTCTGTATTATAAAAAGGAAATATTTAGCCCCTATGATTATATGGGGAATCAGCTCGGTGAGCGTGTGAAAAAGTTAGTGACTGTACTGTTTAGTATGGGGTCGATTCTCGGACAGAGCGTTAGAGTATTAGTGACAGCTATTATCCTTCAAGTGGTCACTGGTATGCCAATGACCTGGTGCATTGTTGTCATTGGTATATTTGCTGTAGCCTGGACGCTCATGGGTGGTATGCGTACGGTGATCTGGACAGACGTTATGCAGTTCTTTGTCTTTATCGCAGGTGGTATCATTGCTCTAGTTTGGTTAGTCAATGTTGTTGGTTGGGATCAATTTTGGTCACTAAACTCTGCTGTTCCAGATGGAGAAGGTGGCTTTATTGATAAGTTTAAGTGGTTAGATATGAAGAATCCATTTGAGCACCCAGCTGTGAGCTATACCTTCTGGGTCGCAGTATTTGCGATGCCATTCCAGAATGTTGCGGCTTTCGGTACTGATCAGTTAAATGCTCAGCGGATGTTCTGCTGTGGTAGTGAATCAGAAGCTCGCAAGGCAATTGTCTGGAGTAGTGTTTCTCAGGTAATCACGCTTCTCATGCTTATGGTCGGAACAGGACTGTTTGCTTGGTATATCGTTCATGAACCTAGTGCTCAAGAGGCAGCGATGTTTGCCAAAGACAGTAATAACGTGTTTCCAATATGGATCGTTACTGTTCTTCCTACAGGCCTCAAAGGTCTCATCATTGCGGGAGCATTTGCCGCAGCCGTATCTAGTCTAGACTCCATTCTAGCAGCGCTTTCTCAAACTAGTCTTTCTGCCTACTACGGTAAGAAGTATATGGATGAAAATGGTGAAGATAAAAAAATGGTGACGAAATCTCGTATGCTAGTTCTCGGCTGGGCGGTTATTCTCTCTACGATGTCTATTTTACTCAGTCTGAACTATCAAGAGGGGGGAGATAAAGATCTTATCGGACTAGCCTTTAGAATGGTGGCGTATGTCTATGGTGCTCTATTAGGCATTCTTATCTTGGCAATCGGACCATGGAAATCCCAAGCGAGCTTTCGCGGGATTCTGATTGGTGTTATCTTCTCAGTGCTCGTTGCTGCGTGGGCATTGCCAGATGCTTATAGTCTCATCAAAGGCTTAGGCTTGATGGATAATCCTGAGGACTTCTTCCATAAGCCTTCATTGAGCTTTGCATGGTTTTACCCAATTAATACTTTTGTGACGGTCTTCTTTGGTCTGCTTATACCGGGAGACAACACTGAAGATGGTAAAGATCATAGCGATGGTGACCTCCTTCGGGCGGCTGGTGAATAATCTAGTAAAAGTGAATTGACCAAGAGCTATTAAACTACTAAATCAATCCCATGGAACCACTATACGAAGGAAAGGCAAAGCGACTCTTTACCACTGATGATCCAAATGTGCTTCGTATGGAGTACAAGGACGAGGCTACTGCATTCAATGCGGAGAAGAAGGCTGAGTTCGAAAATAAAGGGAAGCTCAATACTGCGATCACTCTAGCTCTCTACAAAATGTTAGAAGCTAAGGGGGTAGAGACTCACCTCGTGGGTCAAGTAGATGAGGTGAACTTACTCGTGAAAACCGTGGATATACTCATGGTGGAAGTCATCGTGCGTAATGTTGCTGCTGGTTCATTCTGCAAGCGTGTAGGCGTGGAAGAGGGAGTTCAGTTCAATCAGCCGATCGTAGAGTTCTCATACAAGTCAGATGAGCTAGGTGATCCACTTATTAATGACGACTATGCGCGTGAAATGGGACTAGCTACTCCAGAGGAGTGTGCTGAACTCAAGTCGAAAGCACTCATCGTAAACGTAGTCATGATCGACTTCTTTAAGCGCTGTGGGCTTAAGTTGGTTGATTTCAAGATAGAGTTTGGTCGTACTAAGGATGCTGAAGCTAAGATCGTCCTTGCGGATGAGATCAGCCCTGATACCTGCCGTCTCTGGGACATTGAGACTGGTAAGAAGCTAGATAAAGACCGTTTCCGCCAAGATCTAGGTGACGTGATGGGAGCTTATGAAGAAGTCCTCAAGCGTGTTGAGAAAGAAATTTCTTAATCTATCGAGTGATTAATTTTTACATAATAAAGCCACTGAAGAGCGATCTCCAGTGGCTTTACTTTTGTTTGTTTGTTTGCTAAAAGCAATATTTACGAAATTATGGTATGATGCTTCATTTGTCTATTTTTTATTGAGTTTGGCTCCAGTTAGTTACTTTTCCTGATCTGTCAAACTCTACTATAGAACTGATTGACTTTACGTATCTTACACGCTGATGGATCCCGTATTCGCCAAATCCTCCGAGGCTGTTATACCCGAATCTTCTACGACTGTATGCTCTTCTTCCAAATCCACCGTAGCCAAGGCCGATGTTAACGCCAGTGCTGTAAACTGGTCGGGCGCTGGCGTAGTACCATTTCTCGAATGCCACTCCATTCTTGCTGCCTTTACTCATTTTGTTAGGTTCACCGAGGGCTATGATGACAGCGTTTCTCTCCATTCCTTCTTTGACTTGTCCTTTCTGAGCTAGCTCTTGGTCAGCAGGTGAGAGCTGCTGGAAGATCTCTGGGCTTTTCTTGATGCGTGTTGTTGGCGTGTTAGTAGCACAGCTAGTGAGCGCGATGGCGATCATGGCTGCGGCGGTGGGTAAAATTATTTTTTTCCTCATATGAGGTTAACATAAAGTAGATTTTTCATTACGCAACTATCTGATAAGGACTTAGATGACGGATTCGGATTGCTAAATGGCTAGATTCCTTTTATCGAGTTGCTGTGAATTATTTTTCTACATTTCTAAAGGGCTTTGCTATGGGAGCAGCGAATGTCATTCCGGGAGTATCGGGTGGCACGATCGCCTTCGTTACTGGTATTTATGAGCGCCTTATCAATGCGATTAAATCTCTGGATAGCACTGCTTTGAAATTACTTTTAGCGAGGGATGTAAAAGGCTTGATCAGGCATACGGATGCTTGGTTCTTAGTCGCTCTTGTAGCTGGTGCTGTGATGGCGTTACTGACTTTAGCCCGTGTGTTGAAGTACGGGTTTGAGCATCATCCTACATTGGTTTCAGCTCTCTTTTTTGGGCTCATAGCTGCATCTATCTGGTCTATTTTTAAAATGGTGAACCGCTGGTCAGGTGGAGCTGTGATAGGTCTAATAATCGGCTGTGCAGTCGCGGTGTCGATGGCGTTTCTTCCATTAGCACAAGAGAGTCAAAATGTAGGCTACTTGATGAGCTGTGGAGCTGTGGCGATGTGTAGTATGATCATCCCAGGTGTCTCAGGCTCGTTTGTGCTCATTCTCATGGGAAACTATAATCTGATCATGGTTGAATCGTTTACGAACATAGGTGATGGGAAATTCAAAGAAGCTCTCACAGTTCTTGTGCCGGTTGGCATTGGTGCCCTGATTGGTATGGCTGCATTATCTCGTCTGCTGAGCTGGTTGTTTAAGAATTTCCACGATGTGGCAGTCGCTACGATCACTGGTTTTGTGGCAGGTTCACTGGTTACTATCTGGCCATGGAAGACACCGATCACTCAGATGTTCGGAGAGAAAGAGAAGATCATTAGTTACACGCGTTTCTTACCAGAGATGGATGGCAGCTTTGGCATCGCTCTTCTAGTCATCCTCGCTGGCGCAGCGCTTATGTTTTCTATTGAAACTCTAGGTAAGGAGAAAGTCGAGAAATCTAGTTAGCTCACTGAATAAGTATTTCCATCTCGGTCATAAAACGTGCTGATAGCCTCACTCTTGCGGGTACGGTAACCCAGGCCGATGTAGCCGATAGTCTCACTCGGGCAGGCGCTGGTGATCGTTGCCTGTGCTTTGCCTTCTGCCCCAGCTTCAGTATATAGTTCTAGCGGTGTTTCTATTTTATTACTGAAGTGGAATCCGACTATGTGACGATTCGTTTTGCCTGCAGACTTCATACGGGAAATAACTTCCTGACCAGTGTAGCAGCCCTTATTATATGAAATAGCACGTTCTTCTATGCCCGCTTCTGGAGGTAGGATGTCTTGGTTTAGCTCATTCTCCCAATTTGGTGTTTGTTGTGAAATTCTATAGTTTTCCCATGCTTCTGAGCTGTCAGCAGAGTCGTAGAGGTAAGTTTTTTCACAGAGGTAATCTTTTCCCGCTTCTCCATAGCGACTACATTCCCAGCTGCCTAGAGCATTAGCTGCTACAGTGTCATTAGCCGCACCAAGCGTATGATAGAGCTGATACTCGTCACTGACATCTTCTATCTCGGCATCATCTGCAATGAGGTATTTATCCAGGCGCATGAGCAGGCTTTCACGCTGAGCTTCACAAGCATCTACCAGAAGTGAGCCGTCGTGAATGCGGAGGTAGAAGTCACCCTGCACTTTACCCTTAAAGCTGGCGACTATCGAGTAGACCGCTAGCTCGGTACTAGCCAGAGTTACATCTTGGCTTACTTGTCCATTTATATAGCGAATGGCATCATTTCCGGTCACGCGGAAGATAGATCTGTTAGATAAATGTTGTATCGTGAGTGGTGTCGTATTCATAGTGGTGGAAAGTTGGTGAATTATGCTTCGAATTGCTGCAAGAGAGCTGAGAAGTCGAGTGTGCCTGAGCCTTTGTCGCAGAGTTCCTGCATGACTGTTGCAGTAGTCTGGATACCTGGGGTCTTGAGGCCAGCGTTCTCTGCTAGTGATAAGCCGAAGTTGGCATCTTTTAGCATATTTTCGAGTGAAAAATGAGTTTCGTAATCTCCATTCGCCATCGTAGGTAGCTTCATCGATGACAGAACAGATCCACAAGCATTTCCACTCACAGCTGAGATGAGTTTATCAGAAGGGATACCGTGTGCAGTTGCTATTGCAAGTGATTCACTGAGGGCTTGTACAGTAGATGCAGAGATGAGGTTAGTCGCTATTTTCACCACAGTGGCGTCACCTACTTTCCCCATTGGGATGATCTCTTTAGCAGTTATTTCTAAAATGGTGCGGTAGTGATCTAATACGGTCTCATCACCGCCCACATAGTAGACGAGTTCGCCTCGTCCAGCTGCGACCTTACTTCCGGTAAATGGGCAGTCTAGAAAGTGACAACCAGCTTTCTTGCATTCTTGCGCTAGCCAGAGAGTTGTCTCTAGGTCTACCGTTGAGCAGTTGATGATGACCTTGGATTCTTGCAGGGCGGGCTTGATGGATTCGAATATTTCTCTGCATGTCACTCCGTTATTGAGATAGAAGAAGATAATCTCTGAGCCGGTGACGGCATCTGCCGCTGTGTCCATTCCGTCTGTGCGGTTTTTTGGAGTTCGGTTCCAGGTACGGACATTCATATTCGCTGTATTTAGGTTATCAGCACACCGACTGCCGATGATGCCCATACCGAGAACAGCTATTTGTGAGTTAGAAATTCTATCCATGCCATAAACTCACCTCACATCAGAGAGTAGTCAATCTTGTATTGGTCATCCCCGATATTCTGTGTCACAGTGGATTTATGAAACGATGGTTAATACGCATATTTTGCCTACTACTTGTGATCACTGTAGCGGGTTACTTTTTTGCTAAGTCATATATCACCAAGGATTATGTTGTTGCTAAACTTGAAAAGTCGATCAACAGCCGAGTGCAGGTAGATGACCTCAATGTAAGCTTTTATGGTTTTAGCGGATCAGTTCAGCTCGATGATGTGATCATCACGAAGCGTGATATTAATGCGGATGATAAAGTACCTCACGATGAACGAGACAAAATAGATGGCGGTGACGTATTGATAAAAACAGCAAAGTTCGACATCTCAATCTGGGATGTCTTCTCTAAGGAAATTCTCGTGGAAGAAATTCTGTTAGATGCAGTGACGATCAACTGCACGATAGATGAAGAAGGTGATGCTAGTATCGAAGATCTCTTTGGGAAGCCGGATAGAAAGAAGAGGAGTAAACGTAAGAAAAAGAAATTTAATGCGAAATCTAATGAGAAGTTTGTGGCTAAAATAAATGACCTCCACCTCACTAATATCGATATCAATCTTATCGTAGAGAAAACTCAGCTTGAAGTAAAAGGGCGTGGAGTAAACCTCCATTTACTTAACATCAATGTAAAGCCCAAGGAGCTTGAAAAGATCAATGATGCGAGGATCACACTGGACGGAACGTTTGATCTAAAGTCACTAGATACTGGTGCTGACTATGGTAAAATAGTCACTACTGGCCAAGCTGATGTAACGTTATTTAATACCGAACATGGTGACCTTGAGCCAGATATGGTGCTCACTCTTTCACTTGATTCAGATTCCTATCTGACAAGTGATATCCCGATGGTGAAAGGTATCTGGAATACAGCTAAATACGCTAACAAGCTAGGTGGCGATATGCTTCAGATCCCAGATAAAGCGAAATTTATCAATGATCAGTCAGTAAAGGTCTCATACAAGCTCGCTAAGAGCACCTTGTTAGAGCCTCTTTCTATCAAGGTGAAAGACTGGGAGCTAGAGCTTCTTGCTCAGTCATGGATAGAGACTGGAAATGATCAGCACGAGATAGGGGTGAAGTTTCACATCGGACGCGCGATCTCTGGAATGCTTAGCGGGCTGGTAGAAAATTCATCAACCCTAGGTGGAGTAGTGGGTGATCTCTTAGGAGGAGGCGAGGCACTGCTAGATGACGGTCGACTAGCCCTCCATATAGAGTCAAAAGGGGACTTATCAAAGCCCAAGATCAAGCTGAAGAATGATTTCGCTAAACCTGCTAATGTCCTCCTAGACGGCCTCTTAAATAAAGGTGAAGGAGGGGTTCGAGACAATATAGAAAATCAGCTCAAAGAGAAAGGGCTGGATCTACTTAAAGGGTTTCTAAAGTAGCATCAGTTGCGCCACGATAAAGTAGATCACCATTCCTGATATATCTACAATGGTAGTAATCGCTGGAGCAGCTACCACAGCAGGGTCAATATTCATTTTACGAGCTCCAATAGGTAATAACGAACCAACCAACGTGGAGGTGGTGATCTGCATCGTCATGGCAATCGCTACTGCAATACCAAATTTAACAAAACCAACTTCAGCAGGCATGTCTGTGTAAAATAGGGGCAACATGAATATGGTAATGATAGCAATACACGTTCCAAGTAGAGCGCCCAAGGCTAGACCTAATCGAAGTTCTTTCCATGCCACTTTAATAGTACTTCCTTTATCGAGCTCACCTAGAGCCATTGCGCGGATCACCATAGTGGATGCCTGACCACCAGTATTTCCACCAGCAGCTACCACCATAGGCAGAAATAGTGCCATAATGTAGAGTTGGTTTAAAACGTCCTCAAACTTTATCATCACATAGCCAGATGCTATTGCTAAGAAAGCCAGACCTAGTAACCAAGGGAAGCGACGTTTAAAATGAGTGCTTAACGTAGTGTTCAGATAACTATTCTCTGAGATGTCACCAGACATACCAGCCATGCGCTCAATATCCTCTGTAGACTCTTCCTCGATGATCTCCAAAGCATCATCGTAAGTAATAATACCTAACAGACGATCTTGCTCATCAATAACTGGAAGTACAATAAGGTCATATTTAGAGAACATCATCGCTGCTTCTTCCTGATCCGCAGTTGCTAAAATAGTGTGCGTACACTCCTGGTAAACTTCACTGATAGGGGTATTCCAGCTATTGAAAGCGAGCTCACGTATTCTCAATCTACCGATTAACCTATCTTTGCTATCAGTCACATAAACACGAGCAAGAGTCTCAGACTCTGCATATGAATCTCTCAGTTCATCCAGAGCCTCCTTCACAGTCATCTCTAGATTAATCTTACCAAAGGACGTCGTCATTCTCCCCCCAGCAGTATCCTCACCATAGCGGAGTAGCGAGCGAGTCACTTCGATATCGTCAGGTTCTACTAGCGCTAAGAGCTTATCTCTAGTCTCCTCAGAGACGTCCTGCAGAAGGTCGACTCGGTCATCATCAGATACCTGATCCAGGATTTCACGCTGGTCATCTGTGCTGAAGCTGCTCATCGCATCCTCAACAATCGTATCTGGGAGCTCAGTGATCACGGTAGAAAACTTTTCTGCACCTACAGAATCACTGAAGAAAATTCGATCCTCTTCGTTTAAATCCTCAAAGATTTCAGCTAAATCTGCATGGTGGATACCCTCAATAAGCTCAAGTAACACCTCTCTATCTTTTTTAGTTAGAGCATCTAAGACCTGATTGAACGCTTTTTTTCCCTCCTGCATGGATTAAACCTACAAGCAGTGGGGGAGTTTGTGAAGTGATAAAGCGTGAGAACTTACGTGCAGAAAAAGATCCACAGTCATCCCGTAGCCTCTTAAGAAGGAGCTATGAACGTTGATATTGTGTTGTTTTCTGGGTAGTTTAGCGGTTCTTTTTTTCAACTTTGAGATAGTAACCTTATGACTTAGCTGATTTCTGCTGTTTGCTGTCCCATCGCATCATGGAGCAAATCCTTGTAGGTATGAGGTTTCGCATGAGGCAGGCGTTCGATAAGTTCCACCTGCTGTCCCATAAGAACGGAGGAGGTCGATAAGATTGATCCGACCTCATACCACTCCCCGTATCATTGCGATAAGCCGTGAAAGACTATGCGGCCAATCCTCTATCTGGGCTTGAAAGCGCATCAGGATGAAGAGTAATAATGCTGACCATAATTGCCAGCGATCTTAGAAACGAGATTCAGCGGAATGAGTTTTCTGTTTTCTAAAGCAATAAGTTCACGGTTTTATTTGTCTCGTATATTCTCAAGTCTAGCTTTCCGACACGGCCTTTACCTCTCTCACTGGTCTGCCAGTAATCGCCTGTATCTAGTTGAAGGCAGGTGAGGTATCCTTGGCTGTTGAAGACGTGGGTATCGAGACAGATTCCGTAGTCATTAGCTTCAGGCTCTTTATTATCGGTAGGTGTGTGGCCACAGATGATCGTTTTCTTAGACTGGTGTTGCTTGAGGTCTCTAAATCTTATCCAGCATGCGGACTCTGGTGTCTGATCCACTAGTGTTTTATGGGGTTCCAGTCCACCGTGGACCAAAATATAGTTGGTTGTCTCATGATATAGCTCACAATTATAAATAAAATCCCAATACTTCTGTGGGATCTCTTTTAATTTACAGCCAAATGACCTCAGGGTGTCTTGCCCGCCATTCATGATCCAGGATAGATAGTCTGCGACCTCCTCCTTCGCATCATGCATCATGAGTTCGTGATTTCCTATCAGAGTAATAAGGTTAAATCTCTCTTTTGCTGCGATACACCAGTCTAAGACACCCATAGAGTCAGGGCCACGGTCGATATAATCACCAAGTAGGATAATGGTGTCAGACTTCTCGAAGCCGATGAATTCTTCCATCAGTTTAAGTGAAGTCATGCAACCATGAATATCTCCTACTACAAAGGTGCGGGGAGGAATAGTAGTATTTATGTTAAGACTTTTATTACCATCCATAATTTTAATATCTTAACTAAATATTCCAGCTGGTCTATGTAAAAAAGGAAAAAGATGAGGGTTGATTTTTTAGAGCCGTTTTGTTAGACGCCTGAATATGAATGTTCACCATCTTGAGTTGTTTTATTATGTGGCTAAGTACGAGGGGATAACAGCAGCTGTTAGGAAAATGCCTTATGGCATACAGCAACCAGCGGTGAGTGGTCAGGTTTTACAATTAGAGAGCGAATTAGGGGTGAAATTATTTAATAGAAGACCGTTTGCACTGACCCCAGAGGGTGAAGAACTGTATGATTATGTTTATCCATTTTTCTCTAAAATGAGTATAGTGGAAGAGGGGCTGAAAGGAGAACTGGGCAAACATCTTCGCATATGTGCATCCGCTTCTGTGTTACGCACACATTTACCAAATGTGCTGGAGAAGATGAAGCTGCGCATACCTGATCTCAAGTTGAGTTTACGAGAGGTGGAGCCATCTGAGATATATTCTAGTTTGTTGAACCAGCAGGCTGATATCGCAGTTAGCATCATCTATGGAAAGCTCACTGATGGACTTAAAGCGAAAAGTTTGTTGAGCCTGCCTGTTGTGCTGATTGTTCCAGAGGCGTTGAAGGTGAATTCTCTAGATGACTTGATCGTGAAAAGCGATGATGGTTCTGGGTATAGAGCGAAGATTCCATTAGTAGGGCTTCCTGGAAATGAGGCATTACAGCAGATTTTCGAACAGGGATTAGCCAAGAAAGACATCACATGGGATGTAAGTGTGGAGGTGAATTCACTGGATGTTATCCATAGCTATGTGCGCCGTGGTTTCGGTGCAGGAGTCGCTGTCGGAGTGCCCGGAGTATCTGGTGAAAAGATAGTGGCAGAGGGCTGTAAGGCGATCCCGTTAGATGGCTTTGACTCACTCGAAGTTGGTATTCTGTATCAAGGTGTCTTGAAGCCAATTGCTGAGGAATTTCTCACAGAAACGAACAACTATGTAAAAACCTTGATGTAAGTTATCGTAAGAGTTTACTCTTTTTCGGCGATATCTAGAATAGCCGTGAGCTGGGTGATGAGTTCTGCTCGGAGGGGTTTTGCTCTTTCTGAGAGAGCTCGCTGAAGTTTTTCGTATTCTTCTCTGCCTTGTTTGGTTTCTATTTTTACTGGGCTGAGGTCATACTCTGTTAGGTCGTATGGTGAGGCACGCATGTCTAGTTCACGGACATCTTTAGTGAGAAGGAAGCACTTCCAGAGTAGCTCGCTGGAGACGAGTGGGCTGACCTTGTAGCACCATTTATAGAGATCCATATTGGTGTGCAGGCATCCAGGCTGCTCAAAGTCTGGTCTAGTCTCGTATTCTGGATTTAGTTTATTCATTCCATGAGCCGGTGGAGTGAAGAACCGGTAGGCGTCGTAATGGCTGCAGCGAATGGTACGTTGCTCTACGATTTTGTCGGTTTCTTTTTGGCTAAATCTTAGTGGAGCATCTTCACGGTGACGGTTGATGTCAGCTTGGTAGACCATGGCCCATTCATGAAGACCGAAGCAGGAGAAGTTCGCTGGTCGATCTCGGGTCGCTTCTAACATATTCAGAATCCAGCGGTAACGGGTGATGCGCTTTATAGGAATAAGTGTGGGGTCTAAGAAGAAATTCCCATTGATCTCACGGTAATGTCTAGGGTTGAAATGCTTAGCAAGTGGAGCTTCTAATATGTGGCCGAGCCCAGGATGCCAGCTTTCTAGTTTCCCCATAGAGAGGGAGTAGTAAGAGAATAAGAAGTCATTCACTGGGTGCTTGAATCCTTTCCCTTTCTGAGCACGGTATGGCTCAGTCCAGAGCTTCACTTTAGCGGTGAATTGATCTGACTGAGCACGCCAGTCACTGTGCTTAATTACGTTGGCATTCATGGAGTTGTTTCTATCCTCTTCCGCGTTCTAATAGTAGAAGCATGATGAAGGAAAATATAATATTTAGCTCTTGTTGAGGAGTGAGGGTTTCAGAGAGTTTATCTATCTGGAACTTACCTTCCCAAAGTGCTGGTTTTTTAGTGACTCGGATGACGCCTTCACCTGAGGTCTTGTTAGTAGCTAGGTATTTAGGGTTGAACAGGTATGAGGTAGCCATTCCTATGACTGGGATTTCTCCAAGTAAGCTATCGAAAATCTTAGATGCAGGGTTCTCTTCAGTGATGTGGTAGTCTGGGGTCTCATCTGCGGGGTTGAACACTTCATAACTAGCTTTCCAGAGTGAACGCATTCCTTTTCTTCCCACTGAACCAATAGATCTAGGTGTGGCTTCATTACTCTCGAAAAAGTAGCGAGCTGACCAATCGAGTACCTTGTTAGCTTTGATAGTTCCTAGCTTGGTTGTTTTAGAGTTATCCGTGAAGATCTCTACTTTTTCTTTAAACTTAAATAGCTTTTGCTTAACGTAGATGAGTGATTTTCCTGATGAGTCTGTGATCTTTAGCTGGGGTGCAAAGGCTAGGATTTTAAAGGAAACAAAGAGGGGGTATTGAGCATTGGTGAGACCTGGGATGTCTAGATCATGCGGTGATGTTGGGATCTCTGTTGCTTGTGGGTTGGTTGCTGGGCTTTCGTAAGGATTTTCCATCTACGACTTGTAGCATGGATTTTTCAAAATGGTATATAGAATGTTCAAAAGCTAGACAAGAATTGACAAGATATTCTATAGCTGTGAATGATAAGAACATGAGTGAAGCTGTAAATCAATCTAGCCCTTTGGAGTCATTACATATTGAGCTTGGTGCCAAAATGGTGCCGTTTGCTGGCTGGAATATGCCGGTGCAGTATACTTCTAATATGGACGAACATCAGGCTGTGCGTGAGGCTGTAGGGGTCTTTGATATCTCACATATGGGGCAGTTTTTCCTGCAGGGCGAGGGAGCTGAAGACTGGCTCAATGGAATATTAACAAACAATGTGAAGAAGCTTAGCAGTGGTGATGCTCAGTACACGATCATGCTGAATGAAAAGGGTGGAGTTATTGATGATTTGATTATTTATAAAATGGCTGAGGATAAGGTATTCATGGTCGTGAATGCTTCAAAAATAGATGAGGATCTTGCGTGGTTACAGAGTCAGCTTGATGCTGATCTGAAGCTTACTCTTAGTGATGATTCATTGAACTGGGCTGGGATGGCTGTGCAGGGGCCAGATGCTGTGTCGGCTTATGGGGAGGTATTAGGAGGGAGAACATTACCAAAGCGGAATGGGGTAGATGTATGGGAGGAAAACGGGCAACAAGTGATCGTCTGTAGAACTGGTTATACCGGGGAAGATGGTTTCGAGCTATTTACTAGAGCTGAAGATGGAGAGGCGTGGTTTCAAAAATTTATTAATGCCGGAGCTAAGCCATGTGGTCTTGGTGCTAGGGACAGTTTGAGATTAGAGGTTTGCTTTCCTCTGAATGGTTCTGACCTATCTCCAGAGAGAACACCTCTTGAAGCTGGCTTGGGGTATTTCTGCGCATTAGATAAGCCGTTTATTGGTAGTGAAGTATTACTAAAGCAGCAAGAAAATGGACTCAAGGAGCGTTTAGTCGCTATCAAATATCTTGGCACAGGAGCCCCGCCTAGAGCGCATTATTCTATCCATGATAAAGAAGGTAAACAGCTAGGTGAACTCACTAGTGGCGTGTTTTCTCCTAGTCTTAAAGAAGGAATAGCGATGGGCTATCTTCCAGTATCACATGCGGCTGTTGGCACGGAGCTGGATATTGATGTCCGTGGTCGCAAGTTTCCTGCAGTAATCGTGAAAAAACCTTTTTACAAAAAGGGGTAATTTCGCCATAAGAGACCTAATCATATTTTAACTATATAAGTATAATGAGTATACCAGAAAACCTAAAATACACAGCTGACCATGAGTGGATCTCGATGGAAGGCGATATCGCTACTGTCGGGATCACGAACCATGCACAGGAGGAGCTTACAGACATCGTCTTTGTAGAGCTTCCTGAGCTAGGTCTCGAGTGTAAGGCTGAAGACAGCATCGCAGTGGTGGAGTCCGTGAAAGCAGCTTCAGACATCTACGCACCTCTAACAGGTAGTGTAGTGGCGGCGAATGCTGAGCTAGAAGGTGATCCTGCTCTGGTGAATACTGACCCGCATGGCAAAGGGTGGATTTTTAAAATGAAGGTGAAGGACCTTAGTGATGTGGATGCGCTTATGGATGCCACTGCATACTCCGCTCTTATTGGTGGGTAGTTCTGCTTCTTGTTAGAGTTCTCTAACAGTGAAAATTTATAATCTAATACTATGTCAGTAACTAACGTTTTCTGTAGTCGCCATATAGGTGTATCTGGGGATGACCTCGATGATATGCTTGAAGCTCTCGGCTATGACGAGATTGTTGACCTTATCGATAAAGCCGTTCCGAGTAATATCCGCTATGATCATGACATGGATCTGCCTCCAGCTAAGTCAGAGGTCGAGGCACTAGCATTACTAAAGCAGCTTATGAAGCAGAATGAAGTGATGGCTTCATTTATAGGTCAAGGGTACTACGGTACGTTAACTCCTGCGGTGATTCAGCGAAATATTCTGGAGAATCCTGGCTGGTACACAGCCTATACTCCATATCAGGCAGAGATAGCTCAAGGTAGGCTTGAAGCGTTGTTTAATTATCAAACAATGATTGTGGATCTAACTGGGCTGGATGTAGCAAATTCATCTCTGTTAGATGAAGGGACTGCAGCGGCGGAGGCTGTCTCCTTGGCGAAATCTCGGCATAGTAAAGGGACGACGGTATTTATCTCTGATCAGTGTTTACCGCAGACTATTGATGTAGTCCGTAACCGCTGTGAGCCACTAAGGATCAATGTGGTGATTGATGATTGGCGAAATTTTAAGCCGAGTGAATGCGATGGGTTGTTTGCTACGATCGTCCAGTACCCAGATGCCCAAGGTGGAGTAGATGAGTTTACTGAGTTTCATACAAAGGTGCATGAGGTAAATGCGATGACGATAGTAGCGGCTGATCTGCTAGCTCTATCTGTGCTAAGGCCTCCGGGTGAATTTGGTGCTGATATAGCTGTTGGTTCTAGTCAGCGATTTGGTGTTCCGTTTGGATTTGGTGGTCCACATGCTGGGTATATTGCTTGTATTGATGCATTAAAGCGAAAGCTTCCTGGTCGTATCATTGGTCTTTCTAAGGACAGCAATGGTAAGCCTGCTTATCGACTGGCGCTACAAACTCGTGAGCAACATATCCGCCGTGATAAAGCGACGTCAAATATCTGTACCGCTCAGGTGTTACTTGCGGTAATGGCATCTATGTATGCTGTGTATCATGGTCCTGATGGACTGCAGGGTATTGCGATGCATTGTCATGAAATGGCTACTGTAGTAGCTCATAATTTAAAGAGAAACGGATATGAACTAACTAATGATGTGTTCTTCGATACCATCACTGTTAGAGTAGCAGGTAAGGCAGATGAGATCCATGCTGCGGCTAGTGAGTTTGGTTTAAATTTCCGTCATATAGATGGAGATACAGTGGGGCTATCATTTGATGAGTCTCATACTATCGAACATGGGATGGCTGTGTTGCAAGCCTTCTCTATTGAGGAAAATGTGAGTATGCCAGCGGATGATGATTTTGGCTGGGAAGATAGCTTAACCCGTGATTCAGATTTTTGTAGGTCGGAGGTTTTTCATCGTTATCACTCGGAGACTGAGATGCTGCGCTATATAGCTAGACTAGAGAAACGTGACCTTGCTCTGAATGAGTCAATGATAGCGCTAGGTTCATGTACGATGAAGCTTAATGCGACTTCTGAGATGAAGCCGCTGAGCTGGGAAACAGTCGCGAATATCCACCCGTTTGCACCTGAAGACCAGACTGATGGATATCTAGATATGGTGGATAGCCTCAGTGTATGGCTGGCTGAGATCACTGGATTTGCTGCTGTGTCTCTTCAGCCAAATGCGGGGTCACAAGGGGAGTTCGCTGGGCTGTTAGCGATACGTAGATATCACAAAGTTAATGGTGATGAGGGCAGAAATATTTGTCTTATTCCGAACTCCGCACATGGTACGAACCCTGCGTCAGCTGTGATGGCGGGTTTCAAGGTGGTGCCAGTAAAGTGTGATGAGAAGGGGAATATTGATCTAGACGACCTCAATCAACTGGCTGAGAAATACGCGGTGAATCTTGGTTGTTTAATGGTGACTTATCCATCGACACACGGTGTGTATGAAGCATCGATCAAAGATGTTTGTGCTAAGATTCACGAGCACGGTGGTCAGGTGTATATGGATGGTGCGAATATGAATGCACAGGTTGGTCTAACAAGTCCTGGCTTTATCGGTGCTGATGTCTGCCATTTAAACCTACACAAGACGTTCTGCATTCCTCACGGCGGTGGTGGACCAGGTGTAGGACCTATTGGCGTAGCTGAGCAGCTAGTTCCTTATCTTCCTGGGCATAGGTATAGTGATAATGAGGAAGGAGCTGTAAGTGCGGCTCCATATGGTAGCGCATCTATTAACACTATTTCATGGATGTACATCGCAATGATGGGGGCTGAGGGACTGGCTGAGGCAACTGAGGTTGCTATCTTGAATGCAAACTATGTCGCGTATAGACTGAAAGAATTTTACCCGATTTTATATACAGGGAATGATGGACTAGTCGCTCACGAGTGTATCATTGACGTGAGACCTCTGACAGAAGCCTCTGGGATAGGTGTGGAAGACGTGGCTAAGCGTCTTATCGACTACGGATACCATGCCCCTACGATGAGCTTCCCTGTAGCAGGCACTCTAATGATAGAGCCTACTGAGTCTGAATCTAAAGCGGAACTTGATAGATTCTGTGATGCTCTGATTTCTATTCATGGTGAGTTCCAAGAGGTGATCAATGGCAAAGCAGACAAAGAAGACAACGCTCTTAAGAACGCACCACATACCGCCGAGATGGTAAGTAGTGATGAGTGGAATAGACCCTATAGTAGGTCAAAAGCAGCCTATCCAGTAGAAGGTCTACGTGAGCATAAATTTTGGCCTTACGTTGGTCGGATTGATAACGTTTATGGTGACCGTAACTTGATCTGCTCATGTGTGGGGATGGATGACTATACTGAATAGAAACATAAAGTTCATAAAAAAAGAGCACGCCTAACAGAAATGTAGGCGTGCTCTTTTTAGTTAGATTATTTTCTATAGTTCGCTTTTAAAGTTCCAGAGTTCAACAGCACTCTCTTTGTGAGCAGCTTTTAGAAGTTTGCGCATCTCTATGATCTTTTCAGGGTTTTGCTTTGCGAGGTTATTTTTCTCACTCAAGTCATCCTTGATATTATAGAGTTCATACGTAGAATTCTTCTTGCTGTCTACGTCATAACGGACAATTTTCCAGTCACCCTGACGAAGAGCAACACGTCCATCTTTGTATGCGAAACCCCAGTATAGGTACGGGTGCTTTTTCTGTTCTTCATTCTTGCCTTCAAGTGTTGGTAAAAATGAGACGCCTTGAATATCAGTAGGTTTATCAATATTTACAATATCACAGATAGTAGGGAGGAAATCCCAGAAAGCGGAAGGGTGATCAGTAGTCATTCCAGCCTTAATGGTACTAGGCCATTTCATAACGAATGGTACACGGATACCGCCTTCATAGAGGTCACGCTTACCGCCTCTGAGCATGCCGTTAGAATCTAGCATGGAGTGGTGGTATCCACCTTCACGATGTGAACCGTTGTCACTGGTGAAGCAGATGATGGTATTTTCATCTAGTCCTAACTCAGCTAGTTTATCGACGACCATACCTACGTGCTGATCCATGCGAGTGACCATCGCTGCATGAGTGGCTTTGACATATTTTACTGCTGAGTAGTGTCTTCCTTTAGCGCTTATGTCTTCACCCATTTTACCGATGAAGGGATCAATAGCTTCTTGAGGAGCTTGTAAACTAGCGTGTGGGACACTGAAGGATAGTAATAGGAAGAAGGGATCTTTTTTTGATTTCTCTATGAATTCTAAAGATCGCTTTGTGTATTCATCTTGGATGTAGGTAGTGCCAGTTCTACCATTATTACCCTCTATTTTGAATTGTTCGCCTTGGGTCGTGATACTCTTTGGGTAATGCCAGTGTGCGGTCTTGTGGCTGAGTGTTCCCCAGAAATAATCAAAACCAGCAACATGTGGAGCTTGAGCATTTGTCCCATTACCTGCGACACAGGATTTGCCAATCATTGCTGTAGCGTATCCTGCTTCCTTGAACACTTCAGCAAGTGTGTAGTCTTCCTCAAGTAGCTCATGATTACCGTTCCCTCTGATTCGTGTATGGCCCGTGTCTTGCCCTGTCATGAGGGTGCTTCGGGATGGAGCACAGACTGTGCTACCAGAATAGTGAGAGGTAAAAAGGATGCCGTCACTAGCAAGCTTGTCTATATGGGGGGTTTTAAAATATTTCTGCCCGTAGCAAGAAAGGTCACCATAACCTAAGTCATCAGAAATGATGTAAATGACATTAGGCTTAATGTTTTCATTATCCTGGGCTGCGAGAGGTAGCCACAAAGACAAGCTGGTAATGACTAAGGGAATAGGTAGAAGTGAGCTTAGTGTATTCATTGAGTATTTTGATATGAAGTAGTAATGATTTTACAAGATTTAAAATAGATTTAATGATGAAACAGATCTATCATCCAAGGGATGTACTGTAGACAATAGAACCAAAAGAAATCTGGCAATCTCTTACAATTACGCTACTTTGATTATATTCTTTCAAACAGTTATGACTTTAAAACATTCCCAACCTTGCTTCTTTAAAAGTATCTCAGTAGCCGGATTTCTGGTTGCCGGACTAGGTGTCACCGTAAGTTATGCAGATGACACAGCCGACACTGAGCTGAAGAATAGCTCTAAGTTAAGTATTGCTGAGTTGAATAACCAAGAGCTTATAGAACTTCTTTCCGATGAAGACTATTCTAAGCGACAACTGGCCTCAGACCTACTGTGGAGGAGAGGTAAGTCTGTTTTGCAGGCCTTAGAGGAGGCGGTTCTGTCTAAAAATCCAGAATTAATTTCTAGGGCATCTACTCTTATTAACTATATTAAAGTGGGTGTTTCTCCTGAGACTGAGCCACATATTACAGTTCTTGTGCAGGGGTTTGATGCTGGAGATGAGAAAAAGAAACTCATTAGCCTTAGAGAGCTTTACACAGAAAGAGAGTACTCACTCATGCTCTTCATGTTATCGGAGCTCAATGATAAAAAAATGTCTAATCGCCTTTATGCCGAGTTTCCGAGGTTGGCTCATAATGCTGCTAGGGAGTCGATCATCCAAGGCGATGTGAATACCGCTATTGAACAACTGAAACTAGCACCTAAAACGGCAACGATAATGCGTTCGTTAGCTTACATCTATCAACTCACTGGTAGGACAGATGTGGAGCTAGAAAATCTCAAAAAATTACCTGAAGGAAAAGAGAAGGCTTCCTGGAAAAGGAACTTATACTTAGCGAAACGTAATCGATCTGAGATTCGTAAATATGCTAAGCAAGAAAACCTCGCGGGGGTCATCGCTAATTTAGATTTACTCGATGGTGATGCTACTAAGATGGTGGATTTTTTCTCTGATAAGGCACCTTTTGAAGCCAAGCTTGGTGTCATGTTACTCAAGGCTCAGTACTCTGGTGCTAATGAAGATAAACGCATAGAAGCAGCCTATGATAGTGAGTTAAAGAAACTAGAATTGTTTGAAGGAGACAAGCCAACGAGCACTACAAAGCAGGTGTTTAAGTCAATGGCTATGACAGGTGCAGCGATGAAGCTAGAGCCATACATGGTGGAAAATTACAAGAATGATGCATTTACTTATTTTAATTACCTAGAGCAGCCTAAACGTGCATTGGCTACGATTGGGATCACTGATGACGCGTCATTGACTCTGTACATTGGTGGGCTTACCGAAAAGTCTATTAATGATAAAGTTCGTAATAAAATTGATCCATTTGTTGATTCATTTAAGGTTAATAGACTGAGAGAGCAGCTGTTAGATTTAACTGATTTTTATTATGATCGTGGATTATACGACCAAGCAAAATCTGTGATTTCACCGTTACTTACCGCTATTCGCGAGAATAATGAGGAATGGTGTAAATTGATAGAGAGGATTTCTCATAAAGGTATGCATGATCTGGCTATCGAGTTAATCGTTGAGGACGGTAATGATAATCAAGCTATCTTTGGCGAGATGGTGACCTATTTATATGATGATACGCTTCATACTGATTTGATCTGGTTGACACTAGATAGCCGTGCTGGTGTTTCTAAAGAGCAGTCATTCCGTGACCTAGGCCTAATAATGGGGGTGGAGAAGGATAAGATTAAGCCCTATTTAAAGTTACAAGATGAGCTTCAGGAGCTTGCTAAGCAAAAAGGTGTTGATGGTTTAACTGAGATGCGTGAAGCGCTATTATCTGCAGCTTCATTTAGGCAGGATTCACACAGTCATGTTAGATTCGCTAAGCTTCTTTTAGATGAAGACAAAGAGAAAGATAATGCAGACCTGATTTTAGCTAGGAAAGGCGAGTACTTGCGATCACTCCTAGGTATTATGAATAATGAGAAGCTTGTTGAATTTTTAGATGAAGAGAATAAAATTATCGAAAAATCTGCTGAGTGGTATTCTATTTATTCAATAGCTAAGCGAAATCTCGGTGATGTCGCTGCAGCGGAAAAATTACTAAAGCATGCAAAGACCTTAAGTTTGGGTCTTTATGATGACCTCCGCCAAATAGCAGCTCAGCATGCCATTGCTGGTTATGATGATATCTCTACAGAGATTATGGAGCAGTGCTTGATTGCGGCTTCATTAGACAGAAATAAACACGCATATGAGGTTGCTCTAGGCTATTTATCTTCTTCAGATAATGCATATATTAAGAAACAACAGTGGGGTAAAGCAGCTGCATTTATGATGGTGGATGCTGTCCGAGTTATGATTGAAGATCCGGATAATGTGAACATTGCATACACAGCTGGATACTCAAATATGTTCTTTAATCTCAGCTTCACAAGAGGCATGGAGTTGTATCAAAAGGGGCAGAAAGTAAATGGGCTGAAGATGCTAAAGTCAGCGCATGAGGTATTGTTAGGAAATGGTGTTTTAGCGGATTATTTCTACCCAGCGACTCGTACGCTTAATTTAGGAGCGCAATACGATGCGTGGGTGGAAGGATCTTATGAGTTGATCTCTGAGTCATTAGTCGATTTTCCAGATTCAGCAAATACGCGTAACATGATGGCTTGGTTACTATCTCGCGCAGTTCGAAAACTGGATGAGGCGCTCATGCATTCAAGTAAGTCTCGTGAGCTGAACCCGTTCGAGCCTGCTTATATAGATACTACTGCTGAGGTCTGGCATGCTAAAGGCGACAGGAAAAAAGCGATTGAATGGGGTGAGAAAGCTGTATCAGCTAGTATGTATGGTAAACTTGATACAGTAGGCGCATCTTCGAGTGCTAAAGTGCGGACGTATAATTTGGCTGGTCAGCTCAAGAGATTCCGCTCGGAACCGCATCCCAAGCCTTAAGTCGTAGTTTTGAGCTAGCTAGCTGAAGTACTCATATTTTATCCATGAAGATCTTACTCATCATTCTCTGCACTATCCCTATTTTAGCAGGTATGGTGGTAGCAAATCTATTTGGTTTCCGGCTGCTTTATAAACCTCAGGAATTATCTGTAGATCTTGAAAGCATCTTAGAGGTGCTGGTGAAGAAATACCCTAAGCTTAATTATGAATTTAGAAAACGAGCATGGGCTGGTACACCACTAACCAATCAAGGAGTTGCCATTGTAGAAGAAAAATTTCGTCATTCTAAATCATCTAAAGATGTAGCTCGTCAGCTGATCCGAGTAAGCTTGTCTGGTCTCTGGAATGATTATGAAAAGCTCATCCGTTGGAGGGTGAAGTACGTGAAAATGGGGTATATTTTACCCTCATTGACGATGCTTGGTGCGGTGCTTGGTATCGTTGTGGGTAGAGTTCCTGCGATGTGGGCTATTGTTATTATAGGTTTAGCTATTGCCAGCTGTATTTGTTCTCTATGGTTCTCTAGAGCTGTAGAGAAGGAGGCCGCTACTCAGATAGCCACTCTAATTGAGCGTGCTCGCCCTCTTAATCGGCTGTCAGAGGAAGAGGCTTTAATTGCTAGTATCCATGCTTGGACATGGGTGAACATATTGCCAGGAGTCGCCATCTCATTTATGATGAAGGAGGCTCCTACAAAGTCCTTAGATTAGGATTGTTGCTATACTTCATGGTCTTCTCATCGTGTGGGTATTTTGAATTTCGTGGTTGCCAGATGCAAATATTTAAGGCATCTTAAGTAAAATATTTTTAAGTATGGCAAGTTACACAGAAGACGACATTAAGAGTTTAGACTGGAAAGAGCATATCCGCTTACGTCCTGGAATGTATATTGGCAAACTTGCCGATGGTTCAAGTCCTGAGGATGGAATTTATATCCTTCTCAAGGAAGTAATGGATAACTCGATTGATGAATTTGTAATGGGGCATGGTAAAGAGATCCATGTCAATATAGATGAATCTGATCGTGTCGAAGTGCGTGACTTTGGACGTGGCATTCCACTCGGTAAATTGATAGACTGTGCAGCGAAAATCAACACTGGTGCGAAGTACGACAGTGAAGCATTCAAAAAGTCAGTTGGTCTCAACGGAGTAGGTATCAAAGCGGTAAATGCGCTTTCAATATTTTTCGAGATTCAGGCGTGGCGTGAGGGGGAGACCAAGGCGATCGAGTTTAGCCGCGGAGAAGTCACCGAGGAGATGAAGAAGCCTAAAAAGGATAAGGATGCTGTTAATGGTACCCGAATTGCTTTTGATGTGGATCGTGAAGTTTTTCCAGAGAAGACTAAGTTCAGAGAGCGTCACGTTGAGAAAATGTGCCGTTACTATTCTTATCTAAATCCAGGGCTTACAGTGGTCTTTAATGGTAAGAAATTTAAATCTAAAAACGGACTTTTAGATTTACTGAAAGAAGAGATAGATGAAGAGATGCTCTACGAGCCCATCCATCTAACAGGTCATGATTTAGACATAACATTCACTCATACGATGGCCAGTGGTGAAGACTACTACACATTTGTAAATGGTCAGCACACTACTCAAGGTGGAACCCACCTCGCCGCATTCCGTGAGTCAGTGGTGAAGGTGCTGAGAGATTTTTATAAGAAACAGTATGACCCGTCAGATATCAGAGCTGGTCTTAATGCCGCTGTTTCTATCCGTGTAGAAGAGCCTGTTTTTGAGAGTCAGACTAAGACGAAGCTAGGCTCTACTAATGTAGCCCCAGAAGGTGAGACGGTACGTACTTTCATTTTAAATTTTCTTAAAGAACATCTCGATAACTACCTACACAAGAACCCATCAGCAGCAGAGTCTCTGCAGAAGCGTATTCTAGTAGCTGAGAGAGAGCGTAAAGAGCTAAAGGGGATCAAGAAGCTAGCGCGTGACCGTGCTAGAAAGGCGAAGGTCCATAATAAGAAGCTCAGAGATTGTCGTGTGCATCTTGATACCAAGCACAAGCGTCGTGAAGAGACTACTGTATTCATTACAGAGGGTGACTCTGCGAGTGGTTCTATTACGAAGAGTAGAGATGTGGAGACACAGGCAGTATTCTCACTAAGGGGAAAGCCATTGAACTCATTTGCCCTCACTAAAAAGATTGTTTATGAGAATGAGGAATTTAACCTTCTTCAACACGCTCTCAACATCGAAGACGGTCTAGAAGGTCTGAAATTTAACAAAGTAGTCATCGCGACTGATGCGGATGTGGACGGCATGCACATTCGATTGCTACTGCTAACATTTTTCCTCCAGTTTTTCCCAGAAGTGGTCAGAGAAGGGCATGTGTATATTCTAGAAACACCACTTTTCCGAGTGCGTAATAAGAAGAAGACATTCTACTGTTATGATGATGGTGAGAAAGATAATGCCATGAAAGAGTGCGGTAAGGCTGCTGAAATCACTCGATTCAAAGGACTCGGTGAGATCTCACCTGACGAATTTAAATTCATGATCGGTGATGACATGAGGCTGAATCCCGTTTCTATGGAAGAAGGTAAGTCCCTGAAAGAAATGCTCGCATTCTATATGGGAAAAAATACTCCTGACCGCCAGCTCTATATCATCGATAACCTCAGAGAGGACGTGAACTCCGCTGAGGTAGAGTAAATGAATATCCCACTTTAACAGGCTAGTTATTTTTTCAAAAGCTGAGCATTCATTATCTCAAGTGCGACTTGGATGCTCACATTGAGGCTGTTTTGCGATATGTTACTTAGATTATCATCTGTGGTGTGCCACCAGTCTTTAGAGCTGAAGTCACCAATGATATCAATAGTAGGTAGACCCGCTATTTCATTCATCGGGTAGTGGTCATCTAAAATAGATCCTTTAGCTATTCCAAACCGGTCTTGTAGGTCATGTTTCGCGACTACGTCTAAATATGTTTTAAGCAGCGAATAGGGGGTGTCAATGGGGATTTTCACCGATAAATTATTGTGACCAATCATGTCTAACAGAATGCCAAACGCGGGCTTATTAGCGTAGAGTTTTTTAGGTCCATTGACATCATTACGAAGGTATTGGGAATAGTAGATGCTACCATAGAGACCATCTTTCAGATAAACAATATTGGGTTTAAGAGCTTCTTCTCCATCGAAAAAAACTAGCTCCATTTGTTTCGCTAATTCTTGATCATGTTTAGGTAAGTTTTCACCTATTTCTAGAATAGCGGCAACGCAACTGGCTGCATCATCTGCTGCCAAGAAGTTATCTAGTTGCTTCGCATCATAGTGAGCAGAGAGGACAACGTTCGGTGTGGTGGTTGCGTCTTTGTGACGAGCGATGAGGTTGGTGAAAGTTCTTTCACCGTAAGGTGTCGAGGTCGTGAAGGATTGGCGCATCACGCTCCATCCACACTTTTCTAGCTTCTTAGTGATATAGTCCTGTGTCTTCTTGTGTCCTTCTGACTCTATCGGGCGGACACCAAAATCTAGAATATTCTGTGTATGTAGATAAGCCTCTTTGCCAAAGTCCCATCCCTTATAGGAACTAATTGATTGAGTCTCGATATTATTGAGAGCTGCGATGTTAGAGCTGTCCACACCTTCACTTGTAGCTACTGGTGGCAGACTAGATTCTTGCCTGCAACTTGTAGTGGTAGCACATACTAAAGTGCAAGCTGTAAGGAGAGGTAGAGTTAGAGAAGATAAAGGCTTCATTAGTACATGGTTGTTAGGGGGAAGATAAGCGGCTGAAACTTAAATTAAAAGTCAGTCAATGAAACTCCTAACAGATCAAGAATCCTGTTGAGGTCTTTATCTCCGTAGTACTCTATCTCTATCTTCCCTTTCTTGGCTGAGTGATGTACGCTGACTCGTGTAGAAAAATCACTTTGTAACTGTTCTTGGATTTTCTGGATGAGAGCCACTTCTTCAGCAGAGCCAGCCTGTTGATTAGTTGTATTGCTGGTAGTTTTGATCTTGTTAAAGTCCTGTGCTAGTTTCTCAGTAGCACGGACAGTAAGCTTTTTTTTAATGACTTGGTCAGCTGCTAGAACTTGTGCCTTTG
Source organism: uncultured Rubritalea sp. (assembly GCA_937981665.1). Lineage (GTDB taxonomy): Bacteria > Verrucomicrobiota > Verrucomicrobiia > Verrucomicrobiales > Akkermansiaceae > Rubritalea. Next base: position 9,074 of record CALJOJ010000077.1, on the reverse strand, counting down.
GGTCTTTCAGCGCGAGGATAGCTTTTGCATGGCCTACTGAAATACGGCTTTGTGATACCATGATTTGGACGTCTTCATGAAGGTCTAGTAGACGCATTGCATTGGCTACAGTGGCTCGAGATTTACCTACGCGGTTCGCTATCTGGTCTTGCTTCATCGCAAATTCCTTAGCAAGCCGAACATAACCTGCAGCCTCTTCAATGGCATTGAGGTCTTCACGCTGAAGGTTCTCTATGAGAGCCATTTCCAAGACATCCTGATCACTCGCTTTACGAATGATGACAGGAACTTCACTGAGTCCTAGATTAGTAGATGCTCTCCATCGACGTTCACCAGCGATTAATTCTAGCTCGCCATTTACTTCACGTACGATGAGAGGCTGAATAATACCGTGCTGAGAAATGGAATCCATCAGGTCATCCAACATGCCTTCTGTGAAATGCTTTCTAGGCTGAAGTGGTGAGGGCACTACTTTCTTAATAGGAACCTTACGAACATCATTCTCGTGTGATCCCATACCAGTATGATTCTGTGAGCTCGAGCTCTTAGAGATGTCTTTTGATATCTCTGAGCTATTTCCCTGTTTCTTGATTAGAGCTCCTAATCCTTTTCCTAATGCCTGTTTCTTTGCCATGAGAAGCTGAATATAAAATGGTTTTTATGGTTTTGGCAAAGATGTTTTATGTATTTCGTAATTGTAAAGGAATGTGAGAAAAATGTGAATAATTCTGAACAGCATTCAGCTGGCTTTTCTATTGATTGAGCAATTTACCATAGAGGGCTTGACTCTGGGCGAATTGCGATAGATTTTAAATCACATATGAATCGATTATTACTCTTTATGGTGACGCTTTGTGCAACTGATATTGGCTCAGCTCAAAAGGCTCCACCACTACCCGCACTACCTGCACTGCCAGCCCAGGTTGCGCGGGGACCAGTCATGACTGACGAAAGCATAGTCATACCAGCTGCGACCTTAGCATCAGTCCAGCTAGCCACTCAGAAACTAGCTGACCAGAACCTCAAGGGTAACTATGCTTACGCGATCGAGAATATGTATCCTCGCTATAAAAAGAAGCAGGAAAAAACTCTGGGGACTATGATCAACGCTCAGGAAGTCCAGACTAAGATAGCCAATGGCTTAAACCAAATGGGGGTAACTATCACAAGTTACACGGTGGGCAAGCCCGTTGGTGTCTTCAAGGTCTGGCAGCAAATCAAGCCTGAACTTAAGATGAAAATAGATCAAGGAATCGATGTAAAACTGAAAGATTCTGATGTCTTTAGTAACTGGTTGATTTTCATTCCAACTACTCAAGTTTGGACATTTACGAACAATAAAAGCGGTGTCCCTAGAAAGCTGAAGCGAGAAAGTTATCAGATCGCGGTAGCACAAGAGATAGGAGTCCAGGGGCAGGAAAAGTGGACATTTATTGATGGTAGTAAAATGACAACACAAGATTTGCGCTCAGTATTCCCATCACTTCCTAGTCGTCTACTACTGCCTGAGTCAAAGGATTCAGAAATCAAGTAATCTAGCCAAAGTAAGTATGCCTAAAGATAAAAAAAACAAGAGTAAGAAAAAGCAGAAACGCTACGACCACCTCACTGAAATGGCGCGTATCACTCGCCTAATGAAGGAAATGTACGAGCGTGGTCAGAGCGACCTCTGTGACGTCAGGGACTCCGAAATTCATGGGCGTGGCGTCTATGCAGCTCAAGACATCGCTGAGAAGACTCAGATCATTGAGTACCTCGGAGAATATGTAAATAAAGAGGATAGTAATGAGCGGGCTTGGGACCAAGCCGCTAAGGCAGAGAAAAGTGGTGAGGCTGCTGTCTATATATTTACACTTGATAAGAAATGGGACATCGATGGCAATGTAGCCTGGAATGATGCTCGCTTGATTAATCATTCCTGCGAGCCAAACTGTGAAGCATGGATCGAAGGAGATGAGATATTTATTTACTCAATCAAGCCTATCAAGAAAGGAGAGGAGTTATCCTTTGACTACGGCTTTGATGTTGACTGCTATGAAGACCACATCTGTAAATGCGGCAAGGACTCATGTGTCGGTTATATCGTGAGCCAAGAGCAGTGGCCTGAGCTAAAGAAGCGCATTTTAGAAAAAGAAGAACTAGCAGATCAGACTGCGTAGGCTTAAAATTTAAAAAATAGATCAATCATGTCGAAAATACCTCATAAGAAGCACGCTCATGATGAGCTATCCCAAATGCGAGCGCAAGGTGGGATACAGGTACAAAATAATAATCAGATCGTAGATACATATAATAAGCTACGTGCTAGTAAATTCCTTACTGTCTTAGGGTATGCGCTGCCATTTATTACGATTGGCTGGTGGATCATCAAAAAAGCCAAGGCAGGTCGAGCAGACTATTTTGAAATGTTAGATTTCTGGATCATGACTGTACCACTGGTATTAGCTCTCGTGATAGCCTTATGGATAACGGTTAAGCATGCACTATCTAGACACAACGCAGCATTTATTAGCATATTTTGTGCGTTGTGCTTTTTCCCTGTATTCACAGTAGTAGCGGGTAATGATTATTTAAAAGAGGATCTATTCGCTCTTGTGGGTAAAGAAATGCCTGTAGCAAGTGACCCTTTATTGAATAGCTACGAGACCAAGGATGACTTGAACTCAAACTTCATGACTGACGAAAAGCGTGAAGAACGAAAGAACTTAGAAGAAAAACTCATTCGATACAAAGAGGAGTTCATACGTAAGAAAAAGCCAGGCTATATTAATACTACAGCGGATAGCGCAGATTCTAAAATAGAAGCAGAAGATGAAATAGTGCAGAAGGCGATAAAGAAAGCAAAAGCCGTACTTGCGGCTAAAAAAAAGCGTGAAGAGGCCGCGGCTATGGCACTCAAGCGAGCGCGCCAGAATATAAAAGCTAAATCATATAGCGAAGAAAATGGCAGTGAGCTACTAGAGGAGGAGTAGCCTAAGTCGTATGACTCAGTGCAGCTTCTTTTATCTGCTTAACAGCCCACTCAGCATGTTCAAGGATCAGTGGGTTTTCTTCTGTTAGTATAAGGTTTTCTAATACTGGGAGGTCAGCCTGATCCGCCCTATTACCGACTGCGACACAGACATTTCTGATGAAAGCAGGTCGTTTGATCCGCTTGATAGGTGACTTGGCGAACACTTCACGGAACTCCTCCTCAGTGATCATGAGAAAGTCTTGTAGCGAATGTTCAAAAATCTCAGCCTTCGCGTGTAGTTTCGTTTCCTGACTGATCTTCGCAAATCTATTCCACGGACAGACCTCTAGACAGACGTCGCAGCCATATATACGATCACCCATCAATGGTCTGAGTTCTTCTGGGATACTACCTTTACTCTCTATCGTTAAATAGGAAATACAGCGGCGAGCATCCATCTCACGTGGTCCGGTAATGGCATGAGTAGGGCAGTGGTCGATGCAGCGAGTGCATTTACCACAATGATCAGAGAGCGGGGCATCAGGCTCTAAATCTAAGGTAGTGATCAGCTCACATAAAAATGTCCATGCTCCGAGTGACTTATGGATCTGGACTGTCGACTTACCATTCCAGCCGAGACCAGAGTCAGATGCGAAGTCACGCTCCAGCACGGGGCCAGTATCCACGTAGAAGCGCTGGTTCCCACCGAGCTCTTCCATCGCGATGTTCAAATCACGCAGTTTATCCTCTATGATATCATGGTAATCTTCATTCCATGCATAGCGCGCTATTTTGTAATCAATACCTTGTTCCTCATCATGCTCGCCAGGATAGTAATTGAGAGCTAAGCAGACCATCGACTTAGCACCTTCTAGCACCTCAGCTGGGTTGATCCGTCGCTCAACATTTCGCTCCAGCCATTTCATATCACCAGCAGTTCCATCATCCACCCACTCGCGGAATCGGTCGCCATGAGTAGCTGGTTTTACCTTCGCTATTCTGCAGTCGCTGAAACCAAGTGATTTAGCTATGAACTTAATATTTGATTTTATTTGGTCTGGTCCAGCTTCCATCTCTGGCAAATGCTAGCACTAAAAAAAAGTGAAAAAAGAGTTATTTTAACCTTGCAAGAAATTAGATTACTGCCTAAAAAAACGCCCGCCTCGCAAGAGGTAATCAACCACAGATCAGCAATGATTTGAAATTTTCTACGATGGGTAGATGGCCGAGTGGTTAAAGGCGGCAGACTGTAAATCTGCTCACGTAAGTGTACGAAGGTTCGAATCCTTCTCTGCCCACCATTTTCCTTAGGGAGTTACGAGAAATCGTGACTCCCTTAATTTTTGCCCTGAAGCCAAGGATGGGCGGAAGATGGGCGTTTTTTAACGTCCATAATTGACGTTTTCTGACTCTTCTGGGCTCACTTTTTCCATTTGGGAAAATAATTTCTAGCAACGAAATATTTAGGGGGATGTCCTACAGATCGTTAAAACTCAGCTGTAGTTAATCGCGTGATTGTCTAGATGCGTTCTACCATAAAAAGAATAAAAGTAAAAACAGAGATAATGACAGGGAGCGATAGGGAAGTGTATCCGTCATTTCTTACCCCTAAAAATAACTACAACTAGCCCTGTTGTTTAATATCTTTTAATAATGTTTAATACCTTTTAGGAATGGAGAATGCTCGTTATAGAGCTGAGAAGCAGAGGTTAAGGAGCCTATTTGTAGGATGAAAAGTGCCTGTCTACGGGACGAAAGGTTACCTTCTATAGGTTGTAAAGTGTCCTTTTACAGGATGAAAAATAGCTTAGGTGTCCTTTTGTGGGATGTTGTTACAGCAAATATTGTCCAAACTAGAAAGGGCTATTGGCTGAGTGGATTGTCTAGTTTGCTGAAATATGGTTCAGGATTTGGATACGCTCCTAGTGTGTATCATGAGACTTGGCATAAAAGCAAAGAATCTGCAATCGCCGCTGTTAAAAAAGAGGCAGAAAAGTGGCTAGCCAAGGAACTGGCTGTCATACCTGTGAATGAAAAACTTCAGCATAGACAAGGAATCCAGAATGCAATCGAAGAACTAAACTCAGTCAAAATCATTCAGATGGATTTGCTTTAAAAATCACCGATGAGGAATAAATAGAGTTGATATAAACCAATTTATGGCTATTATGTGGTTTATAAAAGGTAATTTATTAACCATGAAATGGAACTGGCAACTAGAAGACTGGAGGGAATTCTACTATCAAGCTGAACTTGTAGAGCAGTTTGAGCAAGAATTTATAGACCTTTCTGGCCAGGCATTAGGCGCATTGCGTCACATCGAGAAGGATGGAAGGGCTCAATTACGAGTAGAGATTATCCGTGATGAAGCACTACAGACCTCTGAGATAGAAGGAGAGTTTTTAGACCGAGATAGTTTACAGTCTTCACTTCGGAGGCAGTTTGGTTTGCAAGTGAATGAAGAGAATAAGCTACTGAAAGAAAAAGGAATTAGTGAGCTTCTATTTAATGTGTTTGAAAGCTATGGTGAACCTCTTTCTCATGAACTTTTACAGCGTTGGCATGGAGCACTTTTTCAGAAGCAGAGAGAGGATGCAGGGCAATACCGTCAGCATAGTGCCCCGATGCAAGTGGTGTCTGGTGCAATACATGAGCCAACGGTTCACTTTGAAGCACCTCCTTCATCTCAAGTGCTAGAAGAACTCGATGCTCTGATTCTCTGGTATAACAAACAGCACGAAAAGAAAACAACTCCGCCAGTTGCTATTGCCGCGATTACGCATCTGTGGTTTGAGAGTATTCATCCCTTTGAGGATGGGAATGGAAGGGTGGGGAGAGCATTAGCCGAAAAATCTCTTTCGCAGTCTCTCCAACGTCCAGCTCTGATTTCTCTATCGACTGCGATACAGCGTAAAAAATCTGACTACTATGCGGCATTTGCCAAAGCCCAATCTGGCAGAAATAATGAGATTACTCCATGGATGCAGTATTTCCTGCCCCTCGTGATAGACGCTCAGCAGCTTAGTCTTAAAACGATAGATTTCATTATCAAAAAAGGACAGCTTCTACAAACACATCAGAAGAATTTTAATGAGCGCCAAAACAAGGTCATTCTACGTGTTCTTCAAGAGGGGTTGAATGGCTTTAAAGGCGGATTGAGTGCCTCAAATTATAGAAGTATCACACAAGCTCCTACGACAACCGTGACACGTGATTTAAATGATCTAGTGGCAAAAGGAGTTTTGAAGAGAACAGGAGAAAGAAAAGGCACACGCTACTGGTTGAACTTTTGAACAGGAATTCATCCTAACAGATTTAAGTTTGCGACATCCACAGAACGCAACAAGTAGGGTAGTCTTTCTCACTTCTCATTGTAATCCCTCCAGTCTCGGAGGGATTTTTTATGGTCTCATTTCTAGCAACCTAGAACCTCCTTGCAGTCGGTCTCCAAGTTGCCCCCTCGCTTCTCGGAATTTCTATGACTCGTGAGTCGATTGGCTCAATTATTTTCTAACCATTGTATTATGGTGAAATCACAGACGGAGTTTCAGTTAGAGATTGTTTCAGATCATATTGATCAGACGCATTTAGTGAACGAACTCTTACAGAACCTAATCATCGATGCGGAAGAAATCGAGTGATGGTATTTGGAGGAGGATATGTATGGCGAAGAGGCTTTTCCTGAAATCAAACGGTGGCTATTATTTCCGTCACTTTCGTGACTTTGATTACAAGAAGCTTCTAGCGGCTAGTATTCCTGTTCTTCAGAGTAAATTAGGTATCTGGGTGGGAGTGACCAAGAACAGATCCTTAGCCGTCATTTATGACTACTTAGGCCACTTTCCTGAATCCGCGATCTATCCGAACTCAGAAGAGCATCAAGAAGCCGTTTAGTCGCTAAAGGGCGACGAACCTTGAGAGAGCCATTTGGTTCTCTCTTATTTTCTATTCTAAGCAAATTATCATGACATCAACACAATCTTCAGACGGACATTTTCCTTACGGGAATCAACCAAGCTACTGAGACTTTCTAATGCCTCAGGAACTCATCGAGCTATTCCAAGTCCACAATGAGGCGAATCGTGAAACTTCTGATCCACTAATCATAGCTAAATACTTCAATCCTGCATGAGCGCAGACCTGGTACATGACCGAGTATGATGAAAAAGACGGAATCTTCTACGGATTCGTCACAGGGATGCCGTTTCCAGAGTGGTGAACGATGAGTCTTCAGGACTTCATCTGACTCAATCTACCATTCGGACTGAAAATAGAACGTGATATTCACTTTGAGCCAACACCTTTTAGCAAGGCTGTTTCAGAGGCTGATAAGGAATATAACTAAGCCCTTCGGGGCTTTTAGTTAGTCATTTTCACATAATCTACAATCTAAATTTGACGAACATGTCCTTGACGGATACAATGTACATGTTTATTGTACTTGTATTCTATTATGACCACTATAAGTTACAGTTCTTTGAGACAAAATTTACGCTCCGTTATGGATAACATTAACGCAGATAGGAGTGTGTTTGAAGTTGCCCGTAGAGGACAAGAGACAGTCGTGATGATGAGTAAACATGACTATGACTCTCTTCAAGAAACTTTATATTTACTATCTAGTAAGGCGAATGCAGACCGTTTACACGAATCATTGAAGCAAGCGGAGCGGGGAGAGTTTGTTCATCATGATTTAATCGAAGAATAATGCTACTTTCTTGGACAAAAATTGGCTGGGAAGATTACACATTCTGGCAACAAGAGGATAAAAGAACAATTAAGCGAATCAATAAGCTGATAAAAGATATTCTTCGTGATCCTTTTGATGGACTAGGAAATCCAGAACCTCTCAAACATTCACTCACGGGATTATGGTCAAGAAGGATTACCCAAGAGCATAGAATCATTTATGAGATAAAAAAAGATCAATTGATTATTCATCAATGTCGGTTTCATTATCGAAAATAATTGAGGCGCATAGTTTTCAAATTTTTTCTCAATCAGCCCAATATTCCGCTGAATAGTCCTCAGTGATACACTGGGCAACCTCTCTACAATCTCAGTCGCACTTAGTCTTTCCAGAATTTGTAGTGCGCCTTCTGAAAATAGTCTAGAACTTTTTAGATGCTTATAGTATTTCATTTTTCTACGAAATTAGCCTACGTTTTTCTAGGAACTCGGACGTAGCGTCAGAAAGCGACGTAGTAGTCATTATGAAGACACTACAAGGATCTCAGCCGTTCGTGAAGGTAATCCAGACAGAAGATAAGCTAATTACTCGTAAAATGGCCTCTGAGCGTCTCTGTGTGTCCACTAGGACGATTGACAGGATGGTGGAGAAGGGATGGCTTGAGAAAGTCTTTGTCGGAGCTTCTCCACGTTTTAGAAAACATGACATCGATAAGATTGTGGAGCAGGGGGTGTAGATTATTTCTTAGCTGAGTAAGTTGTTTCCTATGGAAGGAACAACTCTGTTTTTCTGGTCTGCGTAGATACTGGAAGTAATACGAATATCACTGTGTCGGAGGTAACGCGATGATGCAAAGATCCCTTCTTCACTGGCAAGTATGCTTCCGATTTTTTTCTGAGTTCATGGATTGGTTTTTGTGCATGAACGCCGTTGGCTCGTAGCCATTTCTTGAGTGTTTCTATTGCTCCACGGCAGCGATAGGAGCGGGTTGTTTTAGAGCGATCTAATGTGCCTTTGGATTCGACCACAAATTCTCCTGATGCTTGTTTCTGAAAATCTTTGAATATACGTTTCATATCTTCACTGAGGGCGATTTCACCTGCTGAATCTTCGCTTTTTAGCTGGTGGTATTCTGTGTCTTCGATGACACACGTATCGAGGAGAAAACAATCGTTACATCGTTACCAATCTAGAAGGAGACCCTCAAGCACTCTATGATGAAGTTTACTGAGCACGAGGCGACATGGAAAACCGTATCAAAGAGCAGCAACTCGGCCTCTTTGCTGATCGCACCTCCTGTCAGCACTGGTGGGCAAATCAACTCCGTTTACTACTGAGTACTTTCGCCTATCTGATCATGGATCGTTTTCGGACACTGTTCCTCATGGGCACTCAATGGGCGAATCTTCAATGCAGCACACTACGGGTAAA
>CALJOJ010000076.1 GCA_937981665.1 uncultured Rubritalea sp. | reverse complement strand
TTCATCAGGGCAATGGTTTGCTTATCAGCTTCCTTCAGCCAAGATCTCACGATCTTAACCTTGCTGTCTGCTAGTGGTTCTCTCTGCCGAGCCCACAGGGGACTTTAACCCCCAAGTCAGTGTGCCCTGCCGGGCACACACGAAAAATCCGATTCTCTCAGTTATGAGAAAATCGGATTTTTGATGGTGAAAATGTGATAAAGTAAATACAATACTGAGTGTCTAAATAGCGACACTCAACGGTGCAAACTAAGCAGACTTAACGATTGCTTGAGAAGTCTTGCTCTTGAGGTTAGCAGCCTTGTTTTTGTGGAAAATGTTACGCTTAGCGCACTTATCAACTACAGCTGTGAACTCCTGGAATGACTTAGTAGCCGCTTCCTTATCACCAGTTGCTGCTGCTTCGAGAGTCTTCTTACGAAGTGTCTTAACACGAGTCTTGATGTCTGTGTTTCGTGTATTGCGGATTGCGTTCTGACGTACGCGCTTGAGTGCTGATCTTGAGTTAGCCATGTTATTATAAAAAATTGATATGTGATTTACTTTATGCCTGAGTGCTAGACCTGCTAGCTACTCATCCATCTCTTTCTTGATTGAGATACATCTCAGTCGAGGTTCGGAAATCTATCTAAACCTCCCCTATTGTCAAGCTCTGAAAGTCTTTTTCATCATAATTTGCTAAATTATCAAGATTACTTAAGGGAACCTCTGGTAGCACCCCTTTTTCAAAAACACTTTGGTTTTAGGGAAATCTAACAGATTGTGCTTACATTATTTCACTATCTTGAGTGATTCTAGCTCAATTTCACCTGGTTTTTCGTAAATTTCCAATGGTTTAGCCCTTTTGAAGCCTTATTCAGCCTTTATCCCTGCAAGAGGGCATAGCGATCCATATTATATGTTAAATTACAGAGTGCGTTATGTTGTCTGGCTCGCTGTATTCCAATCAATGATGGTTTTAAGCTTTAGTACACCAACAGTGCGCTGAGTCATCTATTGCTGGTGCTCAATGGCGGAGAATAAATTCCCACCTTTTTCATGCTCTCGGAAGTTCATAAGGACAACTTAATCTGTTAGATCAGAATTGAAACCCTAAAAACTCAATTCGTGACGGTTGCCAGAGGTTCCCTTAAGTAACAGGCTTTTTTTCTTAATACAAAGTGCGTGGGTCTACTGGGAAGGTTTCTTGTTTGAGTAGCTGATCCCATGATGGGACACCTATTCCTGAGGCTTCTGCGAGCAGCTCGGAGACATGATGGGTTTTACTCCATGCCTCGAAGACTGATAGGATAGAGTTTGTATCGAAATGCCCGAAATGTTTCGAGGTTGGAATGACTAGTCCCATTACAGGATAGAGCTCGCCAGGTTTATCTATATGCTCACGGGGCATGATGTGAGCGCTCAAGCCGTGACGTGCGAGATCTCTTGTTTCGCAAAATTTCTTACGAATCTCATCCAAGGTAATGATAATCTTGTCACGGTCCCAGTCTAGTTTTTCATAGATGTCGAAACTGACAGGGGTGTACCTTTTTGGTTTTTTTGATTTGGCCATATTCAATAAGAGAAACAGCTTATATCATGCTATTGCCATTATAGGGCGATTTATTTCTCATTCTTGATGAAATCAAATTCAGGGTTCACGCATTTCGCTCCCCAGCGCTTGTAAGCAGCTCTGAGCTGTGCTTCAGACTCAGGCTCTTCCCCTTTATCTCCTGTCTCCTTGATCCAGGTATTAAGTAGCTCACGATGCCTTACTAGCTCCGCTGAGAATGCAGGATCTTCAGCGAGATTGTTCACCTCGTGTGGATCTTTTTCCAGGTCATACAACTCCTCTGCAGGGCGTTCACCGAAGAATGCCCACTCTGGTATAGCTCCTAGCTTACCGCTCTCATGAAGCTTGCGCAGCAGGATCGTTGATTGTTTCTTATCTCTGTACTGAGGTTGTAGTAAGATGCGGTCTGTTAGGAAATTTTTGATATAACGGTATTTTTCAGTACGCACCGTGCGGATACGATCGATCGTGTAGTCACAGCGATCACGGGCAGAGATCACGTAATCACGCTTCTGATAATCTTTAGCAAATAGGTTGTGTCCATCAAGATATGTAGGAAGCTCTATATCTGCTAGAGCCAATGTAGTAGCGGAGATATCAAGCGCACTGATCATCTCGTCACGCACGGTGTTTTTTGCTACATTAGGTCCAGTTATAATGAGTGGTACATGTAAGCCACCTTCATAGCAAAATTGCTTATGTCTGAGTGAAAAGTTATTTCCATGATCTGAGAAGAAGAAGACGACGGTATTTTCTAGCTCGCCATCTGCTTTAAGTTCATCCATTATGTTTTTCACATCATTATCAGTGAAACGAACTGTATCATAATGGTGCGCCCATTCTTTTCTAAAGATCTCTTCATCAGGATAATAAGGAGGTAAGGTAACCTTAGATGGATCCACCTTGTCATTCATTTTTGTAGTTTTAGCCTTTCCACCCTTTAGCTGGATCTGGCCAAACCATGGCATCCCCTCAGGAACATCTGTCCAAGAGCCTTTTCCATTAATCGCGTGACCTATTTTACTACCTACCGTATAGTGTTCAGAACGCTTATAGGTGAAGTTATAGTCATCTTTCCCTCTATTGAAGGTAGCGTATCCATTTTCTTTAAATATCTGGGGCAGAGTCTTGATCCCTTCTGGCAAATGAATCGGAGCTTCGACTAAACGAGCAGACCGGTGATGGTGGAACCCTGTAGTGGTCTGGTAAACTCCTGTTATCATGGCTGAGCGACATGCTGAGCACACCGGAGCTGGCACAAAACAACGTGAAAACCTCACACCATCCTCACTCATTTTCGTCAGAGTCGGAGTCTTCCCAGCATTCACATCATCTCCATAACTCTCCATCCAAGGAGATAAATCCTCAACGAAGATCCAGAGAATATTTGGCCTATCTGCAGCTCGTACAGAAAGAGTAATAATAGCTATCAATAATGTCGTTACGTATTTCATATTTCCTGAGATTATTCTATTACTTGTCTAATTCACCAGTTCTTACAAATAAAGCGTCATCAATAGCTTGTCATACTGATATTGTTAGAAACTTCGGTGACTACAATAGCTCGTTGTCTTTCTGAGCTTCATCAAACTTTTCTTTCATGGTTGGATTCTTCCGCACCAGTTTTTTGACAGTGACATTCTGAGCCTTATCATTAGCTAAGCGAAGCTGACGATCCGTACTAATAAGTGCCTCTTTAGTCTTTTGCATGTGGGAGATCGACTTATCAATCTCATCGATAGCAGTTTGGAATTTTTTTGAAGCCGTTTCATAGTTCTTACCGAAGGCTACTTTAAAGGTATCAAGATCACTCTCGAAGTTCGTCACGTCAATGTTCTGTGCTTTAACCAGAGCTAACTCATTCTTGTACGCGAGTGAATTCATCGCAGCATTTCTGAGCAAGGTAATCATCGGCAAGAAGAACTGCGGGCGGATCACGTACATCTTTGGATAGCGGTATGAGACATCGACGATGCCTGTGTTGTAGAGCTCGTTATCTTGCTCTAGGAGCGATACTAGTATCCCGTATTCGCAGCCTTTTTCGGTACGGTCTTTGTCTAGTTCTTTAAGGAAATCTTCGTTCTTTTTCTTAGTCGCAGTTGTATCATTCTCATTCTTCATCTCGAACATGATAGAAGTGATCTCAGTCCCTCCTTCATCGTAATCCTTGAAGATATAGTCCCCTTTACTTCCAGCACGCGCGTTATTGTCTTTTTCAAAATAAGCTTTTGGAAAGGCCATCGCTCGGATGCGGTTAAATTCTGTTTCACAGTGAATCTCCAAGGTCTCGCCTACCATCTTGGTTGAGAGCTTCGCCTTCATGTCTCGCAGACGCTCTATCGCGTCATCCCTATCAGCAAGCTGGGTCTCGTACTTATCCTTCAGAGCTTTTTCAGAGACCTGTTTTTCTAACTCAGACTGACTCAAGCTATGCTTCAGAGTATCTCGCTCTTTTTCGACTATACTAAGTGCCTCATTGATCGCTAGCTTTTGGGTTACATCTTTAGCCTGTATTTCAGCTTTCAGTTCTTGTATCTCCTTAGTATTACCCGCGATGATTTCTTGCACACGCTTCTCCTTTTCCATCTCAGCGATCTTGGCAGCATTGTCTTTCTCAGCCGCGATCTGCTTGAGCTGGACGTGTAGCTCATCCTTCTCTTTCTCGACTGATTTCACAGCGAGCGTGACTGCCAGTTCTTGCTGAGTCTGCCCTGCTTTAAGTTGTGATTGCAGCTCTTGTATTTTCGCCTCTTTCTCCTGAGTTGCCGACATCATCTGCCGAGTCATCTTCTCTTCCGCTAGTTTCAGAGCACTTGTCTTCTCTCTCTCAGCGAGCGCTAGACGCTCACGTAATTGATCTTCGAATTCACTGTCACGCACTTGCTTGAGAATATCTGCGTATCCAGATTCATCCACTTTAAAGGCCTTGCCACAATCTGGGCATAAAATTTCATTCATGATAATAGAATATGTTAAGTTCTGATAAACCGATTCTCACACATGAAGTAAAAAATGGCTAGTAATACCTATCAAATGATTACCTCAGTTCACCCGGCCGGATGCCTAGAAATTTTTTAACCGTATTAGAAAAGGTAAAGTTACTATTATAGCCTACTTTATGGGCAACGACTTCCACTTTATCATTCGTAGAAATCAATAGTTCTCTAGCAGCTAACATCCTCAGGTAAATGAGATGCTGCATCGGGCTACGGTCCAGCTGCTTCTTACAAAGCCGGCGTAGGTGCTCCTCACTCATAATGCCTATTTCGGCTAGCTCGCAGAGAGTCCAGGCACGCCCTAGATCATCATTTATCTGTTTCCAAACTCTCCAAAATCCTATTATCCACATCCCCTGTATTAGCGAAGTCTAGCACAGCACTATGGACTATATCTGACCTCCTCAAGGTAGTAGACTTAGTTCAGCCTAGACTAGAGCACCTCGTCGTCTTCGACTTCCACCTCTAAAGCTAGTCAAATTAATAACATTCCCCTCCCTTTCTCTGTTTCCTGTACTAGGTTACTTTGAATAATCTAGAAACAATCCCCCCCCTTGTCCATCTCTGGGGAAGATTCACTCACCTATCATACCTATGTATCCTAAAGCCCACCGGTTCACTAAATTGACCGAAATTAAACCGTCGGAATTTTTTTAAAGTGCCATCATCTCATTTTTATTCATCTTCGTGCTCATGTCATCTTACATGATCATGAAGCCTGTTCGTGATGCACTACCTAGCGACTGGGGCGGCGCTAGTCTTGCTCAGCAGTGTCTTTTCACTCTTCCATATCTCCATATTCTGTAGCTTTATTTGCCAACACTATAATAAAGAACAAAGTAAGCGCGTCTTGGGTTTCATCAATACTGGAGCGAGTGCAGAGGCTCTCTTTTGACCTGCTATGGTCATTCTTCTTAAAGGTAAGATCAACGAGGAAAACATCCTACTAGTAACTGCTGGTACGCTTCTAACCCCCATATTTCATCTTAAAAAATACGCTCGTTAGTTGGAACCTTTATTGCTAAAGGATTTTCGCAAAAAAACTAACCACTAACGAGCATGACAGATTGTAACCAAATTATTTTCCCTTTTGCAAGTAGCCAAAA
>CALJOJ010000075.1 GCA_937981665.1 uncultured Rubritalea sp. | reverse complement strand
TGAACCCCATCACAGGACTCTCTGGATCAGCCAATGGATTAATCCCTAACTGCCCCCACGTCTCTCCTGCTAATAATTTATCCCAGTCTCTAACAAGTGCTGAAATCTCTGCATGATTATTCACCTCCCAGTCATTCCCGATCGATGAATTTATCCCGATAAGCTTTCCGTCCATATCGAACAGTGGTCCACCCGAGTCACCTCCAATAAGAGCCGCATCCGTCATCAGAAAGCCTCTTATATTTCTCGTTAAAAGTCTGCCAAATCTAACTGGTGCTGGTCTTCGTGTGTCATAACCACCCGCATGACCTAACGCGATGACATGATCCCCTACCTCTATTGCATTAGAGTCACCTAGATCGACAAATGGCCAATCTTTCTTTTCCCCCTTCTGCACTAACTGTAGCATTGCCACATCCTTAGTTCTGTTAGCACCGAGCACCTTGGCTAAATGAGATGACCCATCAGCAAAAATCACATTCATCTCCTCACTACTGCTAGAAACATGTGCCGCGGTTAAAATAAGCCCCTCCTTATTCACGATCACGCCACTTCCAGAAGCACTACTACGAGCATTTTTAGAGCTCTTCGATGTCAGCCCTACTGTAGCCCTACGCGCATGAGCTACCACCTTCTGCACTCGAGCTTCCACCTTCTTTAAGTCCTCAAGACTCTTCACCTCAGAAGCTATAGTACTCTGTGCACTAAGCTCAGTCATCCCTGCGCTCATCACAACCACGCCTCCCATAAAGCTCTTCAGATATTTAATGGCTTTCATAATAAATATAGCGATACCTCCCTAACCGTTTGTCTAAGGGGATCCTTTTCACATAGATAATATAGCATTAATTTCTATTTTACAGGTATAAAAAATACACATTCTCCTTCTAGTATTCAGACATTTCCTCCCAAGATTTGTCCAGATCACCCTGGCAGAATAAAAACCACCTAAAGAGAGTTAAGATCTGACACTCAACATACTTATTTACTTCACAGAAACTCAGTTCACCCGCTAGATTCTAACATGATGATCAACCAGCCCTCCTTCACCACTTACAAGGCTAGTTATAGCAGGGATTAGATTCATTGGTGTCTGTATCCCATGGAAAGACGCACACGTTAACACTGGCCGAAAAGATAGAGCAGCATGGCAGGACCATATCCTATTCTGTGAAGGATTAGCAGATATCCTCGCCCACTACTCTAAAAGAGAGGAACCAATATGTATCCTAGGAGACTATAATCAGCGGATTCCTAGATTAAGGCAACCAATCAACGTTGCCGAGACTCTACTAGATGCTATCCCTGATGACTTCACTATAGCCACCAAAGGAATGACGGATAATGATGATAAATTCCTAATAGACCATATATCAACTTCCCAAACTCTAAATACAGAAGTAATAGAGGTCATCCCCCGCTTCGCAGAAGACGGAACACGGCTATCTGACCATGTGGGAGTTGTTGGATTGATCCCAGATAGATAGTTACTAAAACCTTAGCGACATCAATTGTCTTTTTTCACTAAGTTGCCCAACATTTGTCCAGCCCACTGTGTCACAGTAGCGATCAGTTAAGAAACAATAACCTCTAAACTTCACCTCTTTTATTTACTTCACAGGATTTCATCTCCTCGTTAAATTCTTTGGTCTACGAGTATATAAGCCTTAAAATACCATCAATTAATAAATGTATATCATTCAAGATGCAGACCTCATCGACAGCCCATTTTAATCTACCCTATTTAAATCATGAGAAATCTGTCCAAATCAAAAATCATCGCCTTCCGCCAGTGCCCTAAACGCCTCTGGCTAGAAATTCACAAACCTGAACTCCGCGATGATTCTTCGTCACAATTCGTCTTCGCTATAGGTAATCAAGTTGGTGACATAGCAAAGGAAATCTACAGTATTAATGGTAGTGGCCACTTGATCGATATCGATGAACTAGGCTTCCCAGAAGTCTTCACTCAGACTTCCAAGCTGCTAGACGAGGGCAAATCGATCATCTTCGAAGCTGCCATGCAGTCCAATGGTGCTCTAGCGTTAGCAGACGTCATGATACCCGTATCTGATGAGTCTGGCCTCCGATGGAACATGATCGAGGTAAAATCATCCACAAAGGTCAAAGACTACCATCGAGATGATATTGCTGTGCAGTCTTATATCGCAGCCTCATCAGGTATCACGTTATCATCAGTCTCTCTCGCTCATATCAATAATCAGTTTGTTTATTAGGGTGACGGAGATGACCTTGGCCTGCTCACTGAGGCAGACCTCACAGACGAAGTCATATCCCGTCATGATGAAGTGGCACAATGGCTAACAGAAGCTCATGAAGTCGTAGAGCTACCACAAGAACCAGACATCGCAACAGGTTCTCAATGTAGCGATCCTTTCGACTGTCCCTTCATAGATCACTGTAATCAGGGTGTAGATCAGCCAGAATTAGCCATTTCATGCGCCACCTAGTTAATCGAATTATCAGATAATAAAACCTTCTGCCTCAATCCTACAACCCAAACGTGCCAACTAACCTCTCCATAAAAGCAGAGTTACCCAATCTCTTCTCGTTATAAGATAAAACCAGCCGAACCTTCTTAGCTGACAACTCTCTAACCGAATGGAATTCTAGACCTTTTGGCGGTGATGCTTTCTGGAATAAGCTCGGATCGGCAATTTTAGGAACTACACCAATGATTTTTCCTGACTGACAAGACGAGAGTATTTGAGGATGTGAAGTGCATTCAAGACCAATTTGTGGTCCATTCGGATACTCAGAGCATAAATTGTCTAATAGAGCTCTAGTCGATAAAGACCCTTCAAGTGTCGCAAGTGTGCCATTAGTTAGTCCCTGTAAATCACTCCATGTTTCAACCTGTCCCGGTAACAGCCCCTTTTTAGCTACTAGACACATTCCATAATCCGCGATCAACTTAGTCTCGCAGTCTTTCACAACCTCTCGCTCATGGTGAAACGCTAGATCCACAATACCACTATCTAGAGCTTCTAAACAATGCTTAGAACGCATATTTCTATAGCGTATCCGCCCACTCTGACCATCTGTGTATTTCGATAAGATCGGAATTAACACCCACTGAATAATACTTTCACCTGCTGCTATCGTAACGATTTCGTTGTCACCTGAGCAGGCTGCGATAAACCTATCCAGCTCACGCGTATAATGCCGCGTCAGCTCTGCTATATGTTTTCCTTCAGCAGTCAAGCCATGTGGAACCACGCTTCTATCAAGTAACTTAACCCCTAACGCTTCTTCCAGCTCTGAAACTTGTCTGCTCAAAAGACTCTGACTCTTCCCACTCTTCTCAGCAGCCTTCGAGATACCTCCAAGCTCATCAATAGAGCAGAGCGATAATAGCCTATCAGTTGAAACACCATTTTTCTGTAGAATCGAATCCATATTACTATT
>CALJOJ010000074.1 GCA_937981665.1 uncultured Rubritalea sp. | reverse complement strand
TTGAAGCTTTATCCCATTTCTTAAAGTAAAAAGGGCTTTTTATAATAAGTGTTAAGCTCAATTCATGGCAAGAAAACGTGGAAAAATAGACAACCGTAACGAAGTTGATAAAGTGATGCTTCTCTACAAAACTGAAAAAGTAGCATGAAAAAAAGAAAGACTTCTCGCTATAAAATTATTGTTAGAAACTGATAAAAGTTATGATGAAGTTGCAGGGATTGTAGGTCGGGCTAGTATCGGCCGTATCCTCTGTGGTTAGATTTATTTTCGTCGAGTACGTCGGCCCAGTGCTGGATGAAGAATTTCTTTTCATCGAGCTGGAGGATCTCGTCTGAGATGCCGATGATTGGTCTCAGTGTGGTAGGCATCTGCAAGGTGACGAGGGTGAAGATGCCCGCCCAGAGGTAGAGGTGCTTGGTGTGCTTCATACCGAATGCTCGTCCAGTTTTAGTGAAGAACTTCAAGCCCATGAAAAGGCAGATGATCCAGACTGCGATACAGAGAAATCCGAAGAACCCGACAGAGTCACTACTGCTAGAGAAGAGCCAGATGACCGGAGAAAAGCCGATGAGCAGTAGGCTGGTGATCGCCATGGTACAGCTCTGGATGCCGAGGATAGTGGAGAATTTCTTATCCATCCCGCCGATGCAGCAGAAGATGTACAGGCTAGGTAGACAGATGAGTGAGCTGAAGAGGACTCCGCTGACTATTTTAATCGGGGCTAGCCACATTTGCTCAGTGGCTCCATTGAAGCTCCCCACGATGAAACCGAAGAAGGCAAGTGCGACGATAGTCATGAGCAGGATGGGAGCCCAGCGCACGCCTTCGCGCTCATCGATGGAGTGGATGACGCTGAGTGGCTTCTTGAGTAGATGGGAGATGATGTTAGAGAAGCTGTGTTCACCTTCGATAAAGGTTTTCACATAGGGCTTTGGTGGCTCTGGGGATTTATAAATTGGGTGATCGTAGGCTGGCTCCTGTTGGCTGGGTTGTTCTTGGATTGGATGTTCTGGTTGCATGGTAGTATTTGTGTGTTGGTTGTTAGAAAATATTTTGTAATGATCTGAAGACAGATTCGTAGAAGGATGAGTCGAATTTATTCTCACGTAAAAACTCGATAGGGGCTCTTGGTGAGCCGAAGAATGGGCGCGATATCCAGCCTATCTGAGCGCCTACAAAGAGGTTGCCTAACAGCCAGGCGATGAATGTCTGGATGGCTGCCCATTTTGTTAGAGCATATTTTTTAAGTGCTCCGAGAAGGATGGAGTGAGAGACGATGCCTGCATAAGAGATCATAAAGACATGGGTAAGTAGAGTGACGCTGTGGAATATCCTAGCGTCTGCTCCTTCTGTGCTGGGGCCCTGCATAGCCATTCCAAGGGTGATGGGGCTAAGGGCTCCCAAGATGAGTGAGCAGATAGCAAAGGCTGTGAAGAGAAACTGGATACTCTGGCGGAAGCTGATGCCAGATCCTAAGACCATGGCGAACATGCCATTGATCAGGGCATTCACTGTGAGCGTGGCAATGACGACTAGTGGAAATTTAATCCCAGCATAACTAGCCATCTCCCAGCTGTTCCAGAGACCCATACTGATTCCGTAACTTCCACAACCTAAAATAATGAGAGGTAAAGTCCGCATTAAGATAAATGCTGGTGACTGCTCCATCCACTTGTCTACCAAGTCCCCATCACCTCTGCATAGAGCGGGTATGTTAGAGAGTAGGTCAGTGATTATTTGAGGAAAACTACGCATATTGATTGATTACGTAGTTAACCTCTCAGGCTAATATGAAGCCTTGATGAAGTGAATGTGAAACCTCTGTGAATAGTGAGATGTTTTCACAAGTAGTGCTGTGTTTATTGAAAACACATGGGGCTTTATTTTTAGCGTGACGTTATGAGGTGTGTGGTAGAGATCCTTCAGTTGCGCGGCTATTTCACGCTGGCTCAATCCTTGAGCATACAAGTAGAGAACCTTCTCATTGAACCCTGGTAGACGGCGCTCATTTTTAGGAATAATAGAAGGATCAAACTCACTCGCTCGATCTCTTGGGATCTCGATATCTATTTCCCCAGCATCGCTAATGACTTTCTTCTTGCTTGAGCCATTGCGGCGATTTCCATCGGTCGATGTAGGCGTATCACCTTTTTTATAGCCTAAGTGATGTTCCATTTCACCTTGGAGAGCTGATTCATAGAATCGCTTCATGAATTGCTTTATCAAAGCCTCTCCATTAGCGGCTAATTCTTCGGTGCTGGCACCATTAGCTTTTTGATCTGCGATGAAATCACTGAAAAATGCATCCAGTGCCTTGTCTTCTTTTGTTTTTGTTTTCTTCATTTGGTCGTATTGTAGTTAGACGACCAGAAACACAAACTTTTACTCAGCCCCGGGGAAGCTTACAATTACTTTTTATTAAAAAGACAGTTGCTTGTTTCTTTTTTAGTTTTTTGAAATTCTAAATTATAGGACTTGTTTCTTATTTTAGTGTTACACTTTTTTAGCTTTTGAGAGAGTCTTTTCTCCCTCAAAGTGAACCGCAAAGGGCATCACCTTTTAGTTGCAACCTAAAGGTGATGCGGGAGGACGTCAGATTGTTTTTAGGACCTGTAGCTTTGACTACGTGGGTCAGCTTAATCGGCGTTCTCCCTTTACTGCGTTTCTCGAACAGTTGAGTGAGCGTTAGAGTTTTTAAGGACTCTGTCAGCTCGGAATTACAAGTCTGAGAATAATGTAAGACTTACATAAAATTGCACCGAATACAAACATGAATAATCAAAATAATCAGAACCAAAATGCCATTTATATTGGAATAGATATCTCAAAACGTGAACTAGAAATTCACAGCTATGAAGTTGCTTTAAAGCTTCCATCAGCCACTCCGAATACAAAATCTAGTATAGCTAAACTCATTAAGAAGCTTGCTAAGAATGAACATATTCACTGTGTATTTGAAGCTACTGGAGGATATGAAAAACTACTGCTTTCAATGCTTCAAACAGAAGGAATCAAAGCTTCCAGAATCACTCCTTCTCTAGCTCGCAACTTCGCTAAAGCGCAAGGGATACTAAGCAAAACAGACGCTATTGATGCCAAAGTGCTTACTGATTTCGGCTTCAAATTTAATCCTCGTGAGACTGCTCCAGTAGATCCAGTTATTGAGGAAATTCATGCTTTAGTCAAATACCGTCGTCACCTCAATGATGAGCTACTCAGAGAACGTCAGCAATTAGAGCATACTCCTCCAAAGAGCATCGAAACAATGGTGAAGTCTCGTATCAAAACGCTCACAAATCAGGTTGAGAAAGTCACTAAAATGATGATAGCTCTTAAAACAAAGTCACCTGAGATTGATGAGGCAGTAAACATTCTGACATCGACAAAAGGCGTTGGAGACAACTCAGCACTCTCTCTTTTAGCCGCTATGCCGGAACTAGGAAAGCTCACTAACAACCAAGCATCATCGCTAGCAGGACTCGCTCCATTTAATCGTGACAGTGGTAAATATAGAGGCAGAAGAATGATCTATGGTGGACGTAAAGATGTTCGCCAAGCTCTCTACATGGCTGCTCTGGT
>CALJOJ010000073.1 GCA_937981665.1 uncultured Rubritalea sp. | reverse complement strand
CTTTTCGTTTTTGGCTACTTGCAAAAGGGAAAATAATTTGGTTACAATCTGTCATGCTCGTTAGTGGTTAGTTTTTTTGCGAAAATCCTTTAGCAATAAAGGTTCCAACTAACGAGCGTATTTTTTAAGATGAAATATGGGGGGTAGAGAGCTTGGCGAACATCTTTACGTCCACCATAGATCATTCTTCTGCCTCTATATTTACCACTGTCACGATTAAATGGAGCGAGTCCTGCTAGCGATGATGCTTGGTTGTTAGTGAGCTCTCCTAGTTCCGGCATAGCGGCTAAAAGAGAGAGTGCTGAGTTGTCTCCAACGCCTTTTGTCGATGTCAGAATGTTTACTGAAGGTATAGCAGAAATGGGTATAACATGGTATGCAATGATCTTTCCGCCGTACCTTCAGCACGGTTAATGTGTGATGGTCTTATCCCATGGATGAAGCCATGGTCTATGCATACGTGTTCCTTTCAGGAGCTGTGAGGGGATTGAGGCGAGGGTAGTTGAATTGGATTGATTTACTTTTTTGAGGTTGCTTTTTTGAGGTTGGTTTTTCGAGAGGATGGATGGTTTTTATTGCGAATGTTACTTTGCAAAGCTTGTAAATCGGTGAATAGTGGGTTGAGTAACATTTTATGAAGCCGATTTTAACAGTCATGGGGGTATTTATCATTGGTGTGGCCATGCGGTCATGCCAGAAGATACTGTTGCGTAAGTTAGGGTTGTTGGTTTGTTTTTTGTCTAGTGGCTTGTTGTTGTATTTTCTTACAGGAAGTGTGGGGGCGGGTTTGGCGGGTCTGGCAGTTTGGTTTTTATTGCCTTGGGTAGAGTTGCTAACACGGGTGCGGAGCTTGCGCTTGCCTCTGAATAATAAGCTTGGGCATCGGTTTCCTCCGAATGAGGATCATTTTCCGAATGCGGATAGGATGATAGCGGCTCTTGAGGATGCGGGGTTTGAGCATGCTAAGAACTGCGGCTGGGACTGGGCTGGGGCGTCACAGAGTTATCAGTTTTACTGGCATCCTGAGGAGAGGTGTGTGGCTGCGGTGTGTTTCTGCCAGCAGGAGAAGATTACGTTTTCGTTTGTCACGGTGACTTCTAGGGATATGAATGGTTGCTTATGGCGGACGACGAATTATCCATTTGCTCCGACGCTTAAGGAGGCGCCTAAGGTGTGGCATAATCAGCTAGGATGTGGGGTGGAGAGTATGGCGGCGATACTTGCTAATCATCATTATTTCATAGGGCTGCATGGTGCAGAGTATGATGACCTGGGCTTTCCGTGTCCTGACTCTGTGGAGCAGGAGGTGGAGCAGGATATGCGTAGGCAGATAGATTTTAATATCCAGCAGGGTGTGATAGAGCTGACTGGGGATGGGCATTTTAAGTATTCTTTGAAGGGTTTGTTTTTCTTATGGAAGCAGTTTATCAAGGACATGGTGAAGCTGAGCTAATCTAGCTTGTATGCTGGAAATTACTGGGTAACGGCTATTTATTAGGGGGAGTATTCGTGTCATTATTGTTGCTTTTATGGATGGCTGTGGAAAGGTTGAGCTGTTCATAAAACCGCGCGAGTGAGTGGGCAATATTTTCATACTAACATGATAACGGAAGAGAGCATAAAAGAGGCGTTGACGCAGGTGAAGTACCCTGGGTTTTCGAGAGATATTGTAGCGTTTGGCCTTCTCAAGGAGGTGAAGATAGATGGTGCTGATGTGGAGGTGGTGATAGCCATTCAGACGCGCGATTCTAAGATTCCGGAGCAGATTTTTAAGGACTCACAGGATATCTTAAATAAGATAGAAGGCATAGGTGTCACTCGGGTGAACATCGATGTAAAGAATCCAGATGCCGGTGTGCAGGGTGGTGGCGAAGGTGGCACTTCAGCGGGTAAGTCTTCTATCCCAGGGGTGAAGAAGGTGATCGCGGTGGGTTCTGGAAAAGGTGGCGTGGGTAAGTCTACTGTGTCGAGTAATCTGGCTGTGGCGCTTGCGAAGCAGGGCTATAAGGTGGGGCTTTGTGACTGTGACTTATACGGGCCATCTACTGGGCAGATGTTCGGTACTGAACAGCAACCGATGGCGAATGAGAAGGATGAGATTATCCCGATCCAGGCGCATGGGGTTAAGCTGATGTCGATGAGTTTCCTCGTGGATGATAGTTCACCAGTGATCGTACGTGGGCCATTGGCTACGCGATATACGCAACAGTTTTTAAGACAGGTGGAGTGGGGTCAGTTAGATTATCTTATTTTAGATCTCCCTCCAGGAACGGGTGACATTCAGTTAACGATCGTGCAGTCTCTGGCGCTCGATGGCGCGGTGATAGTGACGACTCCGCAAGAGGTGGCTCTGATAGATGCGCGTAAGGCGGTGACGATGTTCGCTAAGGTGAATGTGGAGATCTTGGGCGTGGTGGAGAATATGAGCTGGTTTGAGTGTGCGCATGGCGAGAAGTATCATATCTTCGGAGATGGTGGTGGTGTGCGTGAGGCTGAGAGAATGAAGGTTCCTCTGCTAGCGCAGGTTCCGATAGATGTCCATACGCGTGAGTGCGCGGATGCGGGTCAGCCGATAGCGCTGCTGGATGGGGCTAAGAGTACGACTAGTGCTGCCTTCGGTGAGCTGGCTGGAAAGCTAGTCGAGATAGTGAGTAAATAGTGAGTGCTGAGAGTATGAGCGAGCTGGATAAAGGAGAGTTGATGAGCGAAGTGCGCGACCTGGAGATCCAGGCGAGGCGCTTGTCTCGTGAGTCTTTCTCTGGCGAGTATCATACTTCTTTTAAGGGGCAAGGCTTAGATTTTGAAGATTACCGTGAGTATCATCATGGTGATGAAACGCGGTTTATTGACTGGAAGGTGACGGCGCGGATGAATGTGCCGCATATCCGGACGTTCCGAGAGGAGCGCGAACTTAGTGTGCTGCTGGCGGTGGATGTTTCTAGCTCTAACAAGTATGCTAGTGGGGAGCTAAGTAAGAAGCAGAAGGCTGCGAGGCTGGCTGCGGTGTTGGCATTCTGCGCTAAGTATAATGGTGACAAGGTCGGCTTGCTATTGTTTACCGATAGGGCAGAGCTGTATCTTCCGCCGGCTAAGGGAGGGAAGCATGTGCTGCGCATCATCCGTGAGATCTTGGCTTATGAGCCTGAGGGTATGAGGACGAGTGTGGCGAATGCTTGTGATTTTATCAATAAGACGCTGAAGCGGAAGTCGCTGGTGTTTATTATTTCTGACTTTATGGATCATGACTTTTCCAAGAAGCTTGGCGCGTTAGCTAAGCAGCATGAGACGATAGCGATGCGTATCTATGACCCAGTAGAAGAGGTGTTGCCGATGGTGGGCAAGGTGCATCTAACAGATCCTGAAACGGGCTGGCAAACAATGGTGAATACGAATAATGCGAATGTGCGGATGGGCTATTCTAAGTTGAATCGACGAAGGCTGGAGGGGTTGAAGAAAATCTTTAGCCGTTATAATATAGCTTCTATGGAGGCGTCGACGGATGAAGATTTCTTGCCGGCTCTTCATCGATTATTTAAGCGAGTAAAAGGATAAGAGAAGATGAGTATGGCGAAGGAGTATGAGGAGCAGTTAGCCGAGAAGGTGGTACTTATGGAGGCAATGTTTGCCGAGTTTCAGGAGAGCTGTAAAGATGGTATCTTGCCTGAGATGGAGGTGTGTCCTTCTGAGCCAGTGAACTATAGAATGAGGGCGGAGTTCCGTGTCTGGCATGATGTGGATGATCTCTACTATGTGATGTATAATCAAGAGACACGTGAGCGCTATAAGGTGGAGTCATTTCCTGCTGCTAGTGCTGGGATCAATGCGCTGATGCCTGTGCTGATAGATAAGCTGCGCGCTCATGAGGAGCTTCGCAGGAGGCTGTTTCAGGTGGACTTTCTCTCTACGCTGAGTGGTGAGATGCTGGTGAGCTTACTGTATCATCGCCCCTTGGATGATGAGTGGGACACGGAGGTGATGAAGCTTAGGGCTGATCTGTTAGAGGCTGGGTTTGATGTGGATTTCACTGGTCGAGCTCGAAAGATGAAGCGTGTGGTGGGGCGTGAGTATGTGGTGGAGCGGTTGAGTGTGCATGGTGATGAGTATGTGTATAAGCAGGTGGAGAATAGCTTCACTCAGCCCAATGGGAGGGTGGCGGAGAAGATGCTGGAGTGGGCAGTGGATGCTACTCGTGACATTGATTCGCAGAGTGATTTGTTAGAGTTGTATTGTGGAAATGGAAATTTCTCATTAGCTCTTGCTCAGAATTTCAGGCGAGTGATGGCGACTGAGTTGGCGAAGTCTTCTGTAGAGTCAGCGCAGTGGAACATCGAGGCGAATAAGGAGCGTAAAGGGGTGAGCGAGGTGAAGATAGCTCGGCTCTCGGCTGAGGATTTCACTGTCGCGATGAGTGGTAAGCGTGAATTTTTCCGACTTCAGCAACAGAATATTGAGCTGAGTGAGTATGATTTCAAGACGGTGTTTGTGGACCCCCCTCGTGCTGGGATGGATGAGGAATCTGTGAAGATGATCCAGGCGTATGATCGGGTGGTGTATATTTCCTGTAATCCTGAGACCTTATGTAAGAATTTAAAGCAGCTGTGTGAGACGCATGAGATCACGCAGTTAGCGATGTTTGATCAGTTTCCTTATACCCATCACATCGAGGCTGGGGTGGTGCTCCAGCGGAGTTAGGGGATGGGGCTCTGAGGGCGCACAAATCACTTGCAATCAGGTCTGCTATGTCCGATGGTTAGAACATGGCTATAGAAGCAGTAACAAAGATTTCTGGAAAAGCTGTCCCTGTGCCTGGGGCAGATGTGGATACAGATAGAATCATCCCAGCGAGGTTCCTCAAGTGTGTGACATTTGATGATCTGGCGGGAGGCATGTTCTATGATGAGAGGTTCGAGGAGGATGGCTCATCGAAGCAGCATCCTATAGATCAAGAAGTTTACAAAGATGCAAGCATTCTTGTGGTAGGGCCTAACTTTGGCTGTGGGTCATCTCGTGAGCACGCGCCACAGTCTATTAAGCGCTTTGGTTTTGAGGCTATTGTGGGTGTTAGCTATGCTGAGATTTTCTTTGGAAATTCCACTAACCTTGGGATGCCATGCGTGAGTATGACCGAGGCTGATAACGAGAAGCTAATGGCGATGGTGGCGAGTAATCCGGAGGCGGAACTAGCGCTAGATCTGGAAGCTCTTGAGGTGAATTTTTCAGGAACTACGTTCCCGATCACAATGCCAGGTGGTGCGCTTGAAGCTCTCGTGAGCGGTAAGTGGGATGTTATCCAGGAGCTGGTGGAGCAGGATGCGATGATTGAGCAAGTGGCTCAGAGCTTGTCTTACGTCTAATATTGAACTTTATGAGCGAGAAATCTCCATTAATCGAAGTGCGTGATCTTCACCAGAAATTTGGTGTTCATCATGTGTTGCGTGGAGTGACTACTCATGTGAACCGTGGCGAGACCTTGGTCTTGTTAGGTGGTTCAGGTGGTGGGAAAAGTGTGCTGATGAAGCATTTCCTGGGGTTGCTGAGTCCATACAGTGGGCAGGTTATTGTGAATGGTGAGGATATCTCTAACATGAATGAACGTCAGCTTGGTAAGGTGAGACGAGCGACGGGGATGATGTTTCAGAATGGAGCCTTATTTGACTTTATGACTGTGGGGCAGAACATCGCGTTCCCTCTCAGAGAAGGCGGCGTCAAGGATGAAGATGAGATACGTGAGCGAGTCTTAGAGTGTCTTGAGATAGTGAAGCTGCCGGGGCAAGAGACTAAGATGCCTGCAGATCTATCTGGTGGTATGCGTAAGCGTGTGGCACTAGCGAGAGCGATTGTGGATAAGCCAGCATGCGTACTCTATGATGAGCCTCATGCAGGACTAGACCCGATCACTGGTGACTCGATAGATCACTTGATTAAAGATTTACAGAAGAACCACGGCATGACGAATGTCATCATCACTCATGAGATGCGTAGTGTATTCCGCATCGCAGACAGGGTGATCTTCCTCAAGCTGGGGCAAATTTACTGGGAAGGAACTCCCGAAGAAATGAAAGCATCTAGTGACCCTGAGTTACTAGACTTTATCGAGGGGGTCGCCCGCGAGGTGACTATCTCATAAACAAGATTATTTAAAACTATGGCAATCAAAGAAAAAAGATCCGAAGCGATGGTGGGGGTATTCCTATTGATCGGTCTCGGTGTGCTGGGCGCGCTTATTATGAAATTTGGCCGTATTGGGGAAAACAGCATGGAGGGTAAGTATAATTCTACGATTACCTTTAGTGATGCTTCTGGACTGATCAAGGGAAGTGAGATCCGTATGGGTGGAGCGAGAATAGGTAAGGTAATGAACGTGCCAGAACTGCAGGAAAACCTAGATGTTCTGGTGCAGATGCGGCTGAATGGAATGATCAAGATCGATAAGAATAGTAAGTTCGTGATCGAGTCACTTTCTATCATAGGAGATAAGATGATAGTGGTGAAGCCGCCGGAGACTCCAAGTGGTGAGTACATTTCAGAAGGTTCTGTTCTTGTAGGCTCGAAGGGGCAGGGTCTAGACGCTCTGCAGGCGGATGTGCAGACGATTGTTAGTGATGCTAAAGAGGTGATGAAGGAGTCCACTACAATGATGAAGAATGCTAGTGTGACGATGGAAAATGTGGATGCATCTATCGGTGATATTCGGCTAGTAGCTCAGGGTCTCAATGAGGCCATTAATAAGATAAATACTGGGCTGTTAGATGATGGAAATATAGATAGTCTAAGGAGGTCTATCGCTAATATTGAAGAGGTGACTGAGAGCTTCAAGGGGATAGGTGCTGAAGTAGAGCCTACCTTTGTAGAGTTACGTAAGGCGATCTCTGGAGTGAATGCTGTGACAGCTGCTGCTACAAAGACCTTTGATGGAGCTTCTCAGCAGTTAAAGAATATTGAGCCTGCACTGGCTACTATTCCAGATGCGGTAGAGAGTTTTCAGTCTGTGACAAAGAAGGCAGAAGGTGTGATGGGTGAGGCTGAGAAGACAATTGCTAAGATCAATGAGGGTGACGGAATGATTAAAACCCTCACGGATGATAAGGAATTTAGTGAAGATACAAAAACGTTCATGAAGAATCTCAAGCATTATGGTATACTGAGGTATAAAGATGATGAGACCTATGATGAGAAAGACCCGAAAGAAAGTCGCTATCGCGCCAAACGAAGATAATATCTAACAGCTATGGAACTAATCGAAACACTATCTAAAGTAGCTATAGAAAATGGCGCAGAAGATCTTCACCTCAAACAAGGTGAGCCGCCTAGACTACGTATTAGAAGTGAATTGATAGAGATCGAAGATACGCTCCTGAGTGCTGAAGATATGGATAAATTCTTAGACAGCTGTGGCTTCGAGCCTAGTGATGATAAGGAGGTAGACCTCGCGTGGTTGAATGGTGAAGGGCAGAGATTCCGAGTGAATATTTTTGAGTCATTGGGGTCGCGCTGCGCGGTTCTCAGACCATTGGCAGAGGTGACAGCTAGCATGTTGGAGCTTGGCCTTCCCTCTGAGAGGCTACAAAACTGGTTTAGTAGAAACCATGGGCTGATTCTGTTCACTGGGGCGACAGGCAGTGGAAAGTCTACTAGCTTAGCGAGTGGTCTTACCTGGGTGAATAATAATTTTAAAAAGCATATCATTACTATTGAAGATCCTGTGGAGTACTTGATAGAGAGTAAGCAATCATTAATCTCTCAACGTCAGGTAGGTTCTGACACGAATTCATTTTATGATGGACTAAGGTCATCATTACGTCAGAGCCCAGATATTATCTTTGTGGGGGAGATCCGTGACTATGAGACGGCGAAGGCAGCTCTTCATGCTTGTGAGACTGGTCACTTGGTTGTTTCTACCATGCACTCTAGTAACGTAGCGGAGACGGTTCAGCGTCTGTTGACCCTCTTTCCTGCTGATGAGCGCGAGGGTGTGCTTCATGTGCTAAGTCATCAACTCTTAGGTATCATCAGTCAGAAGCTTATTCCTGGGGTGGATACTCTTTTACACCTATTAGTAGAACATGTGGAGAACTCTGGAGCTATAAAGAAGTGGCTTGAAGGTGGAGAACTAACTAAGATTTCTGACTTCATGGCTCAAGGCAATCTTGGTGATAACGTTACATTTATCCAGTCTATCATTACCGCATATAAGGCGGGGCAGATCACTGAGGATGATGCGAGGTCAGCATGTGACGATCCTGCCGATTTTAATAGGATTCTTCTGGGCGTTAGTCATGGGTCACGATAGTATGTAGTATATGCAAAGAACTATCGTAGACTATCTTCACGCCGCAGTGAATTCTGGGGGCTCGGATTTACACCTGACTGTGGGCTTGCCGCCGGCTGTTAGAGTGAATGGTGAAATTATTCCACTAGAGGTAGACCCTCTAACAGAAGACTCACTTTATGAGATGCTGATAGGTGTACTTACCGACACGCAGCGTGCTAAGTTAGAGGAGAGTCTGGATTTAGACTTCGCGCTTAATATTGATAACGTAGGTAGATTTCGAGGTAATGCACACTATTCTAGAGGTGCAGTCGAAGCTACCTTCAGGCATATTCAGGAGAAGATCCCGTCTCTAGATGAGCTGGGACATGATCGCATGGTCAAGCAGCTATGTGGTATGAAAGATGGTTTGGTATTGGTCACAGGGGTCACAGGTTCAGGTAAGTCATCGTCACTTGCTGCGATGGTGAACTATATTGCTAAGTGCAGCAGGAAGGTGATTATTTCTGTGGAGGATCCTGTGGAATTTGTCTTTAGCCATGGTACGAGCATTATTAAGCAGCGTGAAGTAGGGCCAGATACGCACGACTTCTCTAGTGCTCTGAAGTACGCGCTCAGACAGGATCCAGATGTGATTATGGTGTCAGAGATGCGTGATTTGGAAACTATTCAGGCAGCTATCACTGCTGCGGAGACTGGTCATCTTGTGCTAGGCACTCTGCATACAATCGATGCACCTAGAACACTGGACCGTCTTATTGATGTCTTTCCGCATAATCAGCAGAGCCAGATAGTGGCACAGTTAGCGAACTGTCTCAAAGCGGTAGTTTCTCAAAGGCTAATCAAGGCGGCTGAGCCGAATAAGCGTGTGCTAGCTGAGGAAATAATGCTGGTGAACCACTCTATACGAAACTGTATCAGAGAGCGTAAGTTTGAGCAGATCGACGGTCTGATGGAAATTGGCAGAAAAGAAGGGATGTTCACTATTGACCATCATCTCTGTGAATTACTCAAGGCTGGGAGAATTACCCCAGAAGAAGCTTACCTAAATAGCCGAGATACGACTGTGCTGGATGATTTCATGAATCACGGGTAAGTAATTGTATTTACGCTAGAAATCTAGCCTCTAGAGAAACGCATACTCCTGGTGGACGCTCCTTTAAAAGAACAAAGCCCACAGACCGTTGCAGCAGTCTGTAGGCTTTAAATTAATGTTCCCCAAAACATGTGCCATCACAATCGATGGCTTTCATAGGTCATAGACACAAGAGATTGAATTTCGTTCAAAGAAGAATGCTATAAATACCTACTTTAACTTAAACGAGTGTTTCATTATTGATAATGATACTACTTTCCCATGTGGTCGCCCATTTTAGCGTATAGTTCCTGCTGTTTCGCAGAGTTTTCTAGGAGGTCGGCATCGAGGGTGACTTTGCCTTTTTGGAAAATAGTGATGGTGGATGAGCCGCCAAAAGCAAAATAGCCTTTTTCCTGACCTTTCGTCACTGCCTTTTCTGGCTCATAGGTCTGGTGAATAGAGCCGACACAGGTCGCTCCTATTTCCATGATGAGTACTTTGCCGTGATTTGGTGTCTCCAGAACAGTACGAGTGCGTTTGTTTTCCCACATGTAGTTTAGGTTATTACGGAGAGCGATGGGTGATACTGAGAAAAGAGGGCCGTTGATGAGCTCGGTCTTGCCAGGGGTACCAGCGAGAGGGAAATGGTAGCGGTGGTAGTCTACTGGGCAGAGGCGTGAGAGGACTAATGATCCGTCTTTAAATTCTTCATAGATCTCGTCATTAGCGATGAGTTTACTGAGATCCCATTGTTGACCTTTTACGAATACACCAGCTACGTCCTCAGCGTTCTCAAAGCCTAGATGTCTACCATCAGCAGGAAAGACTACTTCTGTGCTGTCTGAGATAGGACGGGCAGTAGGTTTCAGCTTTCTGTAAAAGAAGTCATTAAAGTGGCCGAAGCTTTCAGGATCATCGAGAAAGTCGTCAGCATCCATTTCGTAATCCACAATAAACGGCGCAATCTTCTCACGGGTTTTGGGATCATTCATACGCTTTCCGTACCATTTACTAAAGAATGGGCGCTTAATAAAGCTGTGGAGTGCAATTTTTCCTATGGGGTTCCCATAAGCCCATTTTAGGAATCCTTCCCCATAGACTTGCTCAGTTTCTATCTTTTTTGTGTATCTATTTAAATAGGTTATCGGCTTCACAGTGGTGATTCGTGCTAGGATTTTGGTACATTGTCAACACTCATCATGAGTAATGGTGAGCACCCTGCAAAAAATAATGTACGTTCTCACTTGCACAGATGCAGATTTATTATTCATGATAGCCCTATCAATCCGAACTGCAAAATCGAGCAACAAATAAATCACTACAAATATTATGGCTACCTGGGGAACAAAAACATTTGAAGACGACACAGCAACTGACTGGCTACTTGAGCTTATAGATGCGGAAGAGTCTCGCGACTTTCTCTTGGAGAACATCACACTCTCTGAAGGTAAAGTGCCAGGATATGATACGGCGGTTATTTGCTTAGCTGCTTGTGAAGTGATCATCGCTCTCATTGATGAGCCGCGTAAGGGGCTTCCCGAGGAGCTTAATGACTGGCTCGCAGACAATGTTTGTGACGACATCACTGACCTTCCTGAGAAAGCTCAAGAGACTCTTAATGTGGTGCTTGCTGAGGACTCTAAGATCATCCAGACATGGAAAGAGCAGGACGACTACGAAGAGTGGCGCGAAGGCGTGGATGACCTCGCTGAGATCATGGGGCAGCTTGTGGATGCATAGGTAAATGTTACCTAAAGCTGGAGTTAGTTTTACTTCTGCTAGATCTCTTTCCGTGATTTACTGCGGGTATGAAAAATCACCGGATCACATTTAATGAATTTGGCATCCCTGCGGAGGTAGCTCAGCACGAGGAGATAGATACGTCAGCTTCTAGAGTATTGAGGCCTGGTGAAGTGAGAGTCGCTATTCAATATGCGCCGATCAATCCTGCAGACATTAATTACATTCAGGGTAACTACGGTATCCGCCCTGAGCTTCCTACTATTCCTGGTGTGGAGTCTGTAGGCATAGTGACAGAATCTACTGCTGATACGGTCTCAGAATCTGATCTGGTAATCTTTATAAGCCGTGTTGGGACGTGGCAGAGTGAGGTGATCTGTAATGCTGTAGATCTAGTGGTGATACCCGCTATCCCATTACAGCAGGCAGCGATGCTGAAGGTGAATCCTCTCACTGCTCTCTGCTTGTTAGTAAACTTTGTTAGTCTAACAGCTGATGATTATATCATTCAAAATGCATCTAATTCTGGCGTCGGTCAGAGTGTGATCCAGATAGCTAAGATCATGGGTGTGAAGACGATCAATCTTGTGCGACGTGAAGAGCTAATTCCTGAGCTGTTAGAGCTGGGGGCAGACCATGTTCTGCTAGACGATGCTAATGTAGTGGAAAAGGTGAAGGAGATCTGTGGTGAAAATTTACCAAAGCTGGGATGTAATGCAGTGGGTGGGGATAGTGCACTGCGCTTAATGGACGCTATCGCTACAGAAGCTCCGCATGTTACCTACGGAGCGATGTCGATGCGTAGTCTGAAGGTGCCTAATAAGTTTCTCATCTTTAAGCGCATTCAGCTGCACGGGCTATGGGTCACGAAGTGGCTGGAGGCGAATGATCACGCTACGATAAGTGCAGCATACCATAAGCTGGCTGGCTGGGTAGCAGAGGGTATGCTTACTCAATCTATTGATAAGATTTACCCGCCAGCGGAAATCTCTGCAGCACTGACGCACGCTGGTGAAGGAAAGCGATCAGGCAAGATATTACTAGAATTTCAATAAACGTGGAAGCTGAGCGTAAAATCATCCATGTGGATATGGATAGCTTCTTCGCTGCTATCGAGCAGCGTGAGAATCCTGACTTGTTAGGGAAGCCTATGGCGGTGGGTGGTGATGGCCGGCGTGGTGTGCTGTGCACTGCTAGCTATGAAGCGCGTGAGTATGGTTGTCGCTCAGCGATGCCAGGATTTAAGGCGCTAGAGCTCTGCCCTCAGCTGATCATTGTTCCTGTTAGATTTGATTTATATAAGGAAATATCACTAAAAATCCGCGCGATATTTGGTAGGTTTACTGAACTGATAGAGCCGCTTTCACTGGATGAAGCTTATCTTGATGTGAGTCACTGGAAGAGTGATCCAGCATCAATAGCACGTGAGATCAGAGCGCAGATTTATGAAGAAACTAAGCTGACAGCGAGTGCTGGGATTTCTTCTAACAAGCTCATCGCTAAGATAGCCTCTGACTGGCAGAAGCCAAATGGTCAGCATCAGGTGAAGTCTAGTGAGATAGATGCATTTATGCGGGATCTACCAGTAGCTAAGCTCTGGGGTGTAGGGAAGAAAATGCAGGAAAAGCTTACGGATGGAGGCATCCGTACTTGTGGAGATATGCAGCAGCTGGATAAGATAACGATGGCTCAGCGC
Organism: uncultured Rubritalea sp.; assembly: GCA_937981665.1. Taxonomy (GTDB): domain Bacteria; phylum Verrucomicrobiota; class Verrucomicrobiia; order Verrucomicrobiales; family Akkermansiaceae; genus Rubritalea. The sequence goes on along the minus strand of CALJOJ010000073.1, from coordinate 1,517 downwards.
TATGGGAAATGGGGGCTGGAACTCTATGACCTCTGCCGTGGAGTGGATCACCGTGAGGTGCAGATTAGCCGGATCAGAAAGTCTATCAGTAAGGAGACGACGTTCTCGGAGGACGTGAACCGAGTACAGGACTTATTTATAGATCTAGAGAAAATGCTAGAGGCTGTTAGGGAAACACAAGAGCAACATTACCATGAACGGACTATTAAGGCGACGGTGGTGAAGCTGAAGTTTACTGATTTTACACAGACTACTATCGAGAGGGCTACTGAGTTGCCGAGTATAGATCTTGTTAGAGAGTTGCTGTTAGAAGGCTGGGCACGCGGTGGGCAGAAGTCCGTACGTTTACTCGGTGTCGGGTTAAAGCTGGCTGATCCTGAGCTTAATACGCAGTCGAATCTTGATTTAGGAATGGATTGATTCTTGCGGAATAGCCCAGTAAGTGGTTATTTTAGATGAACAATCAATGAGCATTTCACCCTATATACTGGCAGCTAGGCCGAAGACCCTACCTGCGGCTATTGTACCAGTTTGGCTCGGCTGTGTGCTGGCTTATTATCTCACTAGTTCTTACGATGGCTGGATCGCATTCTACACACTCATGGGGGCGATTTGGATTCAGATAGGGACAAATTTTTTTAATGATGCTATCGACGCAGATAAGGGAGCAGATACAGAACATCGTCTAGGTCCAAAACGGGCGACTGCGAGTGGGCTTATATCTCGCTGCGGAGTTTATACCAGTGCTTTGGTTTGTTTGTTGATAGCTTCAATTTTCGGTTGGCTACTATTTTTAGAGCGAGGATGGACGGTGATAGCAATAGGAATCCCATCTCTCTACCTCTGCTATGGTTATACAGGTGGCCCGTGGCCGCTGGCTTATAAGGGACTAGGTGAGCTTTTTGTAGTACTGTTCTTCGGGCTGCTTGCGGTGGCAGGTACCGTATTCATGCAGCTTGGGGAGTGGCGACCTGAAGCTATCTTGCTAGGCATGCAAGCTGGGTTACTCTCTGCGGTGCTTATATCTATCAATAACCTACGAGACCGAGATGAAGATGCAGGGAATAACAAACGTACGGTGGCTGTGATACTAGGTGAGAAAAAGGCGAAATTGATCTTGATGGTTGAGCTTTTTCTACCCGCTTTACTCGGTTTCATCTGGGTGTGGATTGGACATGATCTCTGGCTATCCCTTATTCCTCTGATCTATTTAATACTGGCTATCCCTATCGCTAAGGGTGTGAATAGCCAGCCTCCTAGCGTGTTGTATAATAAGTATTTAGGGCTCGGTGGGCTTCAACTGATCCTTTACGGAGTGGCATTCCATCTTGCAGCCCTTCTGTAATAGAAACGTATGTTTAGCCCCCATATTTTATCTTAAAAAATACGCTCGTTAGTTGGAACCTTTATTGCTAAAGGATTTTCGCAAAAAAACTAACCACTAACGAGCATGACAGATTGTAACCAAATTATTTTCCCTTTTGCAAGTAGCCAAAAACGAAAAGTAGAGGCTTCAT